>JAEEGW010000378.1 GCA_016280525.1 Clostridiales bacterium | reverse complement strand
AGGGTGCTCTGAACTCTGTGGACTACGTTGCGCAATCCTTTTATGCTTTTTGAAGGTTTCGGCGACCCCCGAAATCGACGGTTTTTCCCTACGCGGCGCCCTCCCGATCCGTAGATTTGGTGGGAGGGGACAGGGGGGTATGGGGGGTGGCGCGCAGCGCCGTGAGGGGTGGGGGACCACCCATTTTCGTCGGCGGAGCCGACTCCTTTTTTTATTCTTTATTCTTTATTATTTATTCTATATTATTTAATTCGGACGACCAATGGTCGCCCCTACATTGATTTGTTTGATTTAAAAACGGACGACCAATGGTCGCCCCTACATTGATTTTAAACGGACGACCAATGGTCGCCCCTACATTGATTTTAAACGGGCGACCGATGGTCGCCCGTCTTGATATTTCGCTGTCGTTTAATTATTCTTCAGGTACGCTTTATACGCCCGCTCAAGCTGGTCCTCGGTAAAGCCGGGGAAGTTTCCGAACTGGAGCTCGCGTTTCAGCTTCATATACGTCTCGTAATGATATTCGTCCTTCGCGTTGACAAACCTGTCGTAGAGCTTCTGAACCACGGCCTCGTCTGCTTTTTTGATCTTCGCTTCCGTCAGGTCCTTTGAGAACTCCTTGATCATATTTTTATACAGCGTCTCTCCGTAGATCTCCGCGGCGTTTTCCGCGTTCACGCCCGTTACGGAATCGTAGATTCGCTGTTTTTCGTCAAGATCGTCCGTCATATCGAACTGCGCTTTGATATCGTTATACAAAAGCTGCCTGTAAGCGTTCACCTTTGCCTGCATCTCTTCCGCTTCACTCTTCTGAGAGTCGGTCGTCGCTTTGACTTTCGCCGCGTCCGTCTCCGCCTGCATCCGCTTGATCTCCGTTTCTTTCTGCTTGATCTCGTTTTCAAGCCTCAGCTGCTCGGATCTGTATTCGCTGTCGTTTCTCAGCTTCTGCCGCTCAAGCTCCGCCTTCTGTTGCTGCTCTGTCTGTTTCAGTTCTCTGTCTTTCTCATCGGACTCTTTCTGATAGTCGAACTGTTCGCGTTTGAAACTTCTGTCTTTCTCGTCGGACTCCTTCTGATAATCAAACTGGTCGCGCTTGAGGCTTCTGTCTTTTTCATCCGATTCTTTTTGATAATCAAACTGATCGCGCTTGAAGCTTCTGTCCTTTTCATCCGATTCTTTCTGATAATCGAACTGATCGCGTTTGATAGCTCTGTCTTTCTCGTCGGACTCCTTCTGATAGTCGAACTGGTCGCGCTTCAGCGCCATCTGCCGGTCGTCGCCGTAGGCTTTGTAAAGCGCGTCCGCGTAGTCTTTGTCCGATTCAGCTTTTTTCTCGTTTCTTTCCGCTTCGTTTTTCAACTTTGCGGAAACGTACTCAGAGTCGATATCGGACGCGGAAAGCGCCTCCGCCGCGTAAAGCGAGCCGAGATCGGAATTATATCCGAGGCTTGCTTTGAGCTTTGCGTCCGCCTCTATGCCGGAGCCGTTGTAGCCCTTTTCCGTCATGAAATAATCAAGATATTTCTCCGCTTTCGCCCTGTTTTTCGCAAGCGCGTTTCTTTTATCCGCGTACGTGTCTTTGTTTTCCTGCTTTTTTCTCTGATATTCGCCGGTTATGACCTCGGACAGCGCGTCGTACACGCTGTCTATATTTTCTTTTCTGCCGGAATTCAGCAGTTTTGCGAGCATTTCGTAGCTTTCGTATGATTTATCCGCCATATCAGACCACCTCGTACCCGTAGATATACACAGCGCCGCCGGTGGGAGCAAACGATCCCCAGCCGCCCGCGCCGTACCCCTGCGCCGGCTGTACGTCGTCAGATATAAGACCTCCGCGCACGCCGCGGCCGTATTCGTTGTCGCCGCCGCGGCCGCAGCCGTACGTGCCGTCAAGATACACGCTGTCTTCTCCGCCTATGCCGCCGCTTTTGCCTATCCTGCTCATCTGAGACGACGCGCCGCCGCCCGCGGCGGTCTTTGTATACGTATAGTCGGATTTCATTATATAGCTCGTTCCGCCGGACGTTCCGCTGTTGACGCTGCTTGTACCCGCCGCGCCGACGGCTACGGAATACGTACCGTACAGCTGTGCGGAAAACACTTTTGTCACCGCGCCGGAGCCGCCGCCAGTGCTGAGTCCCGCAGCGGATGTGGAAGCGGTGCTTCCGCCTCCCCCGCCGCCTATGAGTATAACGTCGTATACGCCGCCGACGGACGGATGAGCTTCCGTATTGAACGTATAAGTGCCCGCCGCAGTATAAGACATAAGCAGTTTTCTTACCGCGGTGCATCCGGTCACGGCGGCTTCTTCCATATCCGGTATAAGCGTATCGTTTATATACGTTTTTATTTTGTTTGCCGCCTCGTCGAACTTGGATTTCAGTATCGCCGCGTTATACGCGGGCGGCTGCGGCGTATCCGGTAAAGACGATATGACCGCTACGTTATCCGTCATTCTTCTTATTGCCATTTTTTATATCCCTTCTTTTTTTATTTTTTCTCCGCTCTTATTTTTTCAATGTATTCGATACTCGCCCACGAATTTATGGACGAGCCGTGGCTTCCTGTCTTTCTGTTTATCTTGTTTCCGAGAAGCACGCATCTGTCGCCGTTACGGCAGACCGGCTCGCCGCGCGAATCCGCTGTTTTTGCTACAACATAATCGTAATCCTTTACCCAACCGGGAAAAGGGTTGCCGTCCGGATAGTACGTATCCTTATCCGCTTTTATACGCACCACGTCGCCGATATTTATTTCCGAGCTGACGGGTATTTTAATGATCTGCCCGTCTATTATAAGATCCGGATTTTTTATGTCGTTGTATTCCGCCAGCGCGCGCCACGTAGTGCCGTATTTTCTGGCGATAGCCGATAACGTATCGCCGGGTTTTACGACGTATTCTATATAGTCCTTCGGCTTGTCTCCGCTCTCGCGCAGTCCGAAATATTCGGCTATGACCTTTGCCTCCGCTTCGGCTATTTCCTGCAGCGACTCGTCGGAGAACATATACTCACATTCCGTAAGATTGGTATGAAAGCCGTGCTCTATTATAAACGAATACTTTACTTTATCCGATTTTACGGAAGAACGCAGTACGCCGTAATAGTCCGCGACCTCTCCGTCGTAGCTTTCCGTTCTTGTCATAACTCCGCGCAGATACGTTATATCCGTGCGTTTTTTCATCGTATCCACTACGGCTTCGCCCAAAAGTCTGCCCAGCTTTTCGCTTTCCGGGCGTTTCACGCTTCTGAAGACGGAAACGCCGTGCGCGGCGGGATTTGAGGCGGCGTTTGAGTGCAGCGATATGAAAAGCTCGCTTCCGTTCCTGACCGCCTCTCCGCCTCTGTTAGCGAGCGAAGGGTTATCCGTTATGTCTTTTCTTGTTATTATTACTTCCGTGTCTTCGTATTTTTCAAGCTCGCGCTTCAATATCTGCGCAAGCATATATACGCGCGTTCCCTCGTAGTAGCCGGCAAGCACTCCGGGGTTGCCGAACTGCCCGTGGCCGGGATCAAGAGTTATCTTCATCATTGTCCTCCGTATCGTCGTTGTCGCTCATAAGCGATTTTATAAGATCGTATCCTCCGTTTGACGAAAGCGATATCAATGCCGCGTTCACGGTGCATAAAGCGTAGTCCGCCGGCTCTTTACTGCCGGATAACACCGTTGCGGCGAGCGTTATGATAAGAGCTGTTATATACGTTATAAACCGTGCGCTCACCTGAAACGGCAGCTTTGCGGCAAGCGGTTTTATTATCTGCGTCAGAGCGGCGGCGGCAGCCGCCGCGCCGCTGTACGTCAGAAGCGATTTTAATGTAAAAAAGCCTTCCATTATCCTCCTTACCCGAAAAACCTTGCCAGAACGTATCCCAGAATGCCGCACAGAAGCGACGATATGACGGAGACCGCTATCTTCTCCCACGTTTTTACGGGAGCCGACTGCAGTTCGTTTATCTTCACCTCGCACGACAAAAGGGAGGCGTTCGTATGCTTTATTTCGTTCGTTATTTCAATAAGCGATTCGTTCATCGCTTTTATCTCCTTTTGTACCGCCTTGAGCTCGTCAAGCTGTTTCTGAAGCGAACCGAGCTTCTGGTCGTGACGCTCAAGTACGACAAATATTTCCTCGTTTTGCATTTTTACGTCCTTTTTTATGTTATGTTCCGTCAACCGTAAGCGATACGGAATAAACTGACAGACAGCCGCCGGATGCGCCGCATTCTATCCTTATTTTAAGGTTTTCAAACGATGAAAGCTGCGCTCTGCGTCTGCCGTGCACGCATTTTCCGCCGCATTCGAACGTAAATGAGCCGAAGTTTATTTTGTTGAAGCTGAAGCCGGAGAACGACTGATCCGAATAAAAAACGGATCTGCATTTTTCGCCTCTGTTGGGGATAACGTACACGCTTGCGCTCACGTCGCCGCCCGGAAGATAGGAAAGACACACGCGGCGCAGTCTTCTCTTCTTTGACGTTTTATCAAGCGTCACCGCGCCGCTTTCCCATACGGCGTCGATGCCTTCTCCGTTATCTGTATCGCAGCTTTCGTCAAAAACGTATAAGCCCTCTCCCGAATAAAACGCGGTCTTGCCGTTTAGCCCGAAAACGTATTCCGCGACCACGTTGTCGTAGTAATAAAACGCGTCGGTACCGTAGTTGTATATCAGCGCGCCGCCGTCGTAGCACATCCATATTTCTTTATCGTGCTCGTTGTCGTAAACCTTCGCGCCCTTTAAAAACGCGGGACTTGTATAAGAGCTCACTTTGTCGGATATCCTCTGCGCGCTGCGCTCGTCTCTTACGGTGCTCCTGCCGAAAACGTAAATGCCGTCGGAAGACAGCGTCACGGGCGAGCTGTCCGCGTACGCCGCGCCGCCGCCTATGCTTCCGACAACGGAATTGAGCGGAGACAGCGGGAAAGACGGTTTTGCGTATCCTTCGTAATCAACGGTGGACGGGCTCAGAAACCACGTTTCCCTCTCCGTAAAGATCATAAGTCTGTCGTAGTGACGGATAAGCGCGGTGATCTTACTGCTCCCGTCGCCCACGGTTATGAAATTGTCCGCCGGGAAATACGTCGGGTCAGGCCCGGTCGAGGTAACGTCCGAATAACGCAGAACGTTGCCGCCTCCGTACGCGAAGACCCTCGTGTCGCGGTCACCGCCGTAGATGCAGAAGCCGGGACCGGGCACAGGCATATTCAGCATCGTGCCCAACGACATTTTGAAAGTGACCTTAAGGCCGTCCGGCACGCTGCCGGACGGCGTCTGATCAAGCGTCAGCACGTGCGTGGCGGCGTCGTATTCGTAATAGTTTATATCAACTTCGTCGCCGTACAGTTCGACTTTGACTACGTCTTCGGCTATATCCGGAAGAACGAAATCCGCGGATACGCCGTCCGGCGAATAGGAGACCGCCGCTTTATCGCATATGATATTCAGGCTTTCGTACACCGTTCCGGCGCCGCTGTTGGAACACGATACGGCGACAGTCGGTATATACGGCGTTATCTGTTCAAATCCGCCGCCGTCAAAGCGGTAGTAAAAGCCGTAACCGTAAATATAAACGTCGCCGCCGAAGGTGAAATATCCCACCTTTGCGGAGCTTCCCGTATCGCACGAAAAAAGGCGCATATCGGTAAGCCTTACTGCTTTCAGCGTTCTCCCGCTTTTATAGATAAAACATTCCTCGCCTCTTACCTTGTCCGCGAAACAGCTGTCCGCTTTTATATTGCCGATAAGTTTTTTATAACCGCAGCGCTTTCTGAGCTTCAGCTGCGGCGTTACGGTAAAGTTTTTCATATACGCGGAGGAGGAAAAATCCTTTTTTCCTCCCTCCGTTATATCAATGCCTTTGAAGGTTTCCGTATAAAGTATTTCCGCCGTGTTTTTTCTGTATCTTGCCATAGCGTCTCCTTACGGATATACGTTTTTTATGCCGGAAATACTGGCGGACAAAGAGTCGGTAAATCGCTTTTTCGCGTTCTCGTACTCCGCGCGGAGCACGGAATATAAAGTCGTGTCCTCGTCGGCTATGAGCAGATACGCGAGCTTGTAGGCGCAGATATGCGCAAGCCCGTCGCAGAGCGGGAACGCTTCGTCAAGCGAGTTTACGGTATCCGGGTATTCTCTGTCCTCCGACGACGCGGCGCGGTCAAGCGGTGTAAGTTCCGATATTATCTGAAACAACAGATACACCGCGCGCGATGACAGGTCCGCGTTGTCCGCACCGTCCGGCTGCTCGCTTATAAGAGCT
>JAEEGW010000377.1 GCA_016280525.1 Clostridiales bacterium | reverse complement strand
GAAACCGCAGACGGAGGGCAAAAAAGGCTACGTCTGCAAGATCTGCGGCTACGTTTACGAGGGCGACGAGCTGCCTGAGGATTTCGTATGTCCTCTCTGCAAGCACGGCGCCGCGGACTTTGAACCGCTGAAATAAGCTCTTAAAGCAAAAAGGTCTTTGGTTATTTTCCAAAGACCTTTTTTCTTTTTTACTGTTCGTATTCAACGGGTTTGTTCGTTTCAAACTCCGGCGTTACGTATACCGTGACAGTTATTTCCGTTGTGTTTCCGGTAAGGTCCGCCGCTCTTAATTTAAGCGTATGCGCGCCTTCTTTCAGCCTGCCGCGCGCGTCGAGCGCGCCGGAGGACCAGATCTTTTCGACTTTTACCTCGTCTCTGTCGTCGGACGCCGTCACGTTGAGAGCGGGTATGCAGCCGGCTACCGTATGAATTTCGGTAAGAGCAAAATCTATGCTCGGGGCCGCCGTATCCGGCTCGCCGACAATAAGGCGTATCACTATCCCCTCGGATCTGTTTCCGTAGTAGTCCGCCGCTGTGACCGTGCAGGTGTGGTTGCCCTGCGTCAGATTTCCGTCCGCGTCAAGCGCGCCCTCGCTCCATTCGTAATCTATCGGCACGCTGCGCTGTTCGTATTCGTCGTAAGCCGTGGCGTTTACGGTAAAGGGCTTGCCCGCCGTAGTCGTTATTTCCGTTGCTCCGCTGTACGTCAGTACCGGTGCGACGCCGTCGTCCGGCTTTGTTTCAATGATTATGTAATCTATATAACAGGTGCCGCTGTTGCCGTTTCCGAAGCGAAAACCGAAACCGAATTTGCCGATATTGCCGTCTTCGTTGCACAGGTATTGAAGAATACTTCTGTCCGTCACGGTCAGAGTCGTCCACTCGTCCGGGCAGTCCGGCGCGGAAAGCTGCGCCCAGTCGCTTGATTTATATTTCGTGATCCTTACGCCGTTGCCCGCCTGCACGGTATTTGACGGATAATAAATGCGTATCTTCAGCGCGGAAACTATGGAAAGCGGTATCCGTCTGTCCGTGAAATCAACCGCTATGCCCGTCTGGTCCCTGTGCGAGAGCTTCATCACGTAGCCGGTGAATCCGGCGGGAACGCCCGCCGCCTCTCCGTCTTCTTCCGTATATATTTCAAGCGCGTTGTACGTATACGCCGTGAAACCGCTTATATCGTTTACCGTATACGGTATCTCGTCCGTCACGCTTTCCTGCGCTCTCGCCGCCGGGAGTGCGGTCAGAAGCAGTACGGCGCATAAGATCAAAGAAACTGCTTTAAGTCCTCTCATAACTTAATGCACCTCCGTAAGCAGATTTGCGCGGATCGCGTCAAGCTCCGCGTCGGTCATCCCCTTTGATTTCAGGTACGCGCGCGCCGCCTCGTAAAGCGACTGTATGCCGGTCTCCTGGCGCAGTCTGTAAAACGTTGCTCTCAAACCGTCGTTCGTCATGTTGGACGGTATGACGGAACCTTCATATCCGCCGAAATCCGAGAAGAATGATACTTCGTAATCCATAATTATGTCGTTTTCCGAAAGTCCGCAGAGCGCTTCAAGGAAGAACGCCACCGTTCCCGTTCTGTCGCGTCCGAGCGAGCAGTGGAAATATACGGGGAAGTTGTTTGCGTCCGTAAACACGCGCAGCGCCGGTATAAGTCCCGGATACGTCGCCGCGTCGTTCCATACTCCGGTATACCACGGAGCCGCGACGTTCACGTATTTTACCGTGTTTCCGAGCGAAGATTTAGTATCCGCCGTTCCGCGCAGGTCTAACTCCGTCTTTATGCCGAGGATGTTTACGGCTTTGTTTCTGCCCTCGTCCGTCAGGTGTGCGAAGTCCGCGCCGCGGTAAACGATACCCTGCTTTATCCTGTATCTGCCGTCCGCGGAATAATATCCGCCAATGTCGCGGACGTTTGAGACGCCGTCAAGGCTTACCGTTCTCGGCGCCTGCAAGGTATCAAACGAATTTATTTTGGATAAAACGACTTTGTCGGCATATTCTTTTCTTAACTGCCAGTAATACGTCTGCCCTGCAAACAGGTCTTCAAGCCTCAGGCTGTTTTCAATACACAGATAGACGTCGGGGTCGGACATATCCTCGTTTTTAGATAAAAGTACGTGCGTGTATAGCGCGCTATTGTCTTCATCCCATTTCAGCACGACGGGAAGCGGTTCGCATTTTTCCGTGCAGTCGCATATATCGTTTAATTCCGCGGGGCGGAAATTGTTTACCCAGTTCGTCATCTCGTCCGTTAAAAGCGAGACGGTCCTGCCCGTTCCGGGGCTTACGACGCGCGCCGTCGCGCCGTCCGGTTCATTGACGCAGAATGTGAGCGCGTCCCCCTTTACCACTATGCCCTCGGGCGTCGTCCAGAACGCTGTTGCGGTAAATGATCTGTCAAGCGCCGCGGCGGGCACGTCTGTCAGAACGAACGTCACGAAATACTGTGACTGCGCCGAGAACGCCGAGGGAGAAATATCCTCTCCGCCGGCTTTG
>JAEEGW010000376.1 GCA_016280525.1 Clostridiales bacterium | reverse complement strand
TGCGACCGCTTCAAGCTGTGCAAGCACGTTGTAGCCGGACGTCAGCTTGCCGAACGCGGCGTATTTTCCGTTTAAGTTAGACACGTTTGAGCTTGTTGATTCGCCGGATACGATGAAGAACTGCGAGGTCGCGCTGTCGTAATTCATATTGCCGCTCGCATCCTTGCCGCGGCGCGCCATTGAAAGTACGCCTTTTGCGTGCTTTAAGTTGTTTTCAACGCCGTTGTCTGAGAATTCGCCCTTTATCTGCTTGCCGGAGCCGCCGGTGCCGTTTCCGAGCGGGTCGCCGCCCTGTATCATAAAGCCTTTTATTATGCGGTGAAACGTCAGCCCGTCGTAGAATCCCGAAGTGCAGAGATCAACGAAATTCTGCACGGTTATAGGCGCTGTATCCGGGTAAAGCTCGGCTTCCATAACGCGTCCGTCGGTCAGCACTATTTTTATATTGACCTTATCCTTCGTCGTTACGTCAAAGGTCGCCTGCGTTTCCGGCAGCGCTTCCTCCGTTTCCGCGGGAACGTGCGTTACCGTGCACGAAACGAGCGCGTATACCGCAAGTAAAGATAATAATATTGCCGTCAGTTTTTTCATTTGCTTACTCCTTGTATAAATAATTGAATCTGCCTAAAGGCGCGGCGCAGCCGTTTTCGTAAAAGTCCATAACGTCCGCGTTCTGCATATTGTCCGATACCTTGAACTCGAATTCAAGACGTTTTTCGCAGATAAGCGCGCGCGGAACTTTTATCATAATGCGGTTTTTATCTACCGTCACGGCCGCCTCGCCTATCTTTTCCCAGGTGAACGAGCCGGGCTCGGCTGTCTTTACGTATCTTTCAACGCACGTTACGCCGTTTTCCGGTTTTGTTCGGTTGACGGCTATGTCGTAGCCCTCCCAGCCGGTGTTCTTATCTCTGTCAGTATCTATATAAAACGTCATCCAGTTGTCGGCAGGCTCGGTTATATCGTCGGAACATTCCGCATAAAGCCAGATGAATTCTTTGTCGCGCGCTATTTTTGCGCCTGTAATATCGTTTCTGCCGCTGTCGTTTTTATAGTAGCATCCGGCAAAACCGGGCCAGTCGCGGTGGATTGTCAATCCCTTGTCCGCGCGGTAGTAAGGGGTAACGTCGCGGAAGCAGTTGAAGCAGCCGACCGTCTTTTCGGGCGAGGTTTTCTGTCTCTGCTTACAGCCCTTGAAGCGGCGGATATTCGACGCTAACTGTAAATAATACGTGTCAAGATAGCCGTCCTTGTCCGGCTCTATGTCGCGGCTGTGCTCGCGGTCGTACTGGTCAACCATCGCGAGCTGCGTCGAGTTCGGATCCTTGATCCACGGCGCGTGCCACAGACCCATCATCCACTCGTTCCAACCGGTGACGAACACGTTGTCCGGGCTTATGTCAAGTGCGCGCTCCCACTGTTCCTGAACGTTGTAGCCGTATTTGTACGAATCTTCGTCTATCAGGGCGTGCCCGTATTCTTTCGTGTACGATCTGCCGTACGTGTCCTTGTCGTTGAAGCAGGTGCATATACGCTCGTCGTTCGCGTTCTGACCGACGCCCACGGTCATCATCTCGCAGGAGCCGTCCTCACGCAGTCCGTATTTGTTCTGCGGGAATACTTCAAGCCAGCCCCAGTGATCGGGGCGCTTCGGTCCGCCCGCCTTCGTGCCGTAGAGCGGCTGACCGGCGCGGAACGCGAAGAAATTCTTTATTTCATCAAGCTGCTTTGTTTCAAAATCTGTCCTGCCCTTTTCCGGCAGAGATTCTTTGTACGCCATTATCATCGGCTTGCCGTCTAACATAAACCACAGATCTTTATATCTGCCGGGCTTGTATAAGTCCTGATAAATTGCGCGTATCATGAATTCCGACGTTTCGCACGGGCAGAAGTTGAGCATAAAAGCGATCTTCGGCGCGTTTATGCCGTCCTCTCGCGCGGCTCTGAAGCCTTCGAGCAGCGGCTCGTACGCGTCGCGCCACAAAAGCGCTCCGTTCGTACAGTCAAAGAGCAGAAAATCAACGCCGGCGTCGGCTAACATCGCCGCGTGGTGACGGATGACGTACGGGTCGGAGTTGCGGTAGAAACCGAATCGCGGCTCGCCCCAGTGAGGCTGGATATTTTTGCCGCACCAGCCGGGATGATCGCGGTTGTATTCCGCCGCGGGGAATTCGTCAAGCAGTTTTGAAACGTTTACCGGGGTGAGACCCACGGCGTGTTCGCGCCACGTCCAGTAGAATATGCCCACCTTTTTGTCCGGCTTGAAAGCGCCCACGTCCTCAACGGAGAAGACCTTTCTGCCGAGCATATCGGTAGCCTCCCAGGTATCGTGCCCGTTGTCCGTTATTTTTTCCTCAGGCACGGGCTCGTACGGCGCCGTTTCAGCCGTTTCCGTAAGCGCCATATCGGTTATGACGCCGGGACCTTTGACTTTGACGTACAGATCGTGTACTCCGCATCTGCCGTCTATTTCCGTGCGCGAGGTGTTTTCGCCTTTGCCGTTTGAGAGCATCAGCGTACCGATGTAATCCCCGTCCGGCGCGTCAAGATAAATATCGGCCTTTGAGGTGTCAAGCGAACCGTGAAACGTCGCTTCAAGCCCCTTTTTGCCGTCAAGTACGGCGTCTTTGATAAGATAACACTTCCGGTCCTGTAAGTATTGCAGCTCGGACATAATAAAACTTCCTTTCTTATGTCTTTTTTTATATTTTAGCAGATATAAAGCCGCTTGTCAATGATTTAATGAAATTTAACAGACGCATAAGATTATAATACAAATATCGCGGCAACAATGTAAAAAAAGAAAGGAAGGTGTGATATGAACATCAGAAGAAGAGCGGTCATCCTTACCATGGTGATCTCGGCTTTTTTAACGTATGCCGCCGCTACCGGCGTCTGTGCCTCGGACGACGCTAAGAAAAACGTATCGCCGAAAGACGCGTCCGTAAAGGTGCTTTTACCGGCTGCAGCCGAAAGCGGCAGAGAAGAGGAGGAGGCAATAAAGCATTGCCCGGATCTGTCCTACGGGATTCAGATAATAAAAAAGGACAAAAAGCTGAAAAAAACGGCGGTAAGAGACAGCATAGTCTTTGACAGCGCGGATTTTTCTGAATTTGCACAGAACGGCAGCGTCGTATCGCTCACAGTGCGCAGTCTGCCGGACGAAAGAGCCGGTGTGCTGAAGCTCGGCGCGCTTGACGTGTTTGCCGGGCAGAACATTTCCGCGGCTATAATAAACAAGCTGAAATTCATCCCGTACTACGCCGGAGCGGAGGCGAATTTCACGTTTTCCGTAAACGGAACTGACGATATACGCGAATGCGTCCTGTGTTCGCTTAAAGCGGAGAACAAAGCGCCCGAAGCGGAGCCTGTCACCGTTTACACGAAACAGAACGTGACGGTGTATTCGGAGATCAATGCGGAAGATCCGGACGGAGACGTCATCAGCTGCGCCGTGCTTTCACAACCGTGCCGCGGACTGCTTAAAATAAACGGAGAGGGCGCGTTTTCATACACGCCTGATACAAATTACACCGGGCTTGACAGCTTCGTATGCGTGTTTGAGGACAAATACGGAAATCTAAGCGAGCCGGTGACCGTAAAAGTGAAAACGGAGCGGAACAAAAGCGGCGTTGTTTATTCCGATATTGCAGACAGTAAAGCCGAATACGGCGCGTATCTTTTGGCGGAGAACGGTATATTTACCGGGCAGAGAATAGGAGATTACGCCTATTTTGAGCCGGATAAGTCCGTATCGCGCGCGGATTTCATAGTAATGGCCATGAAAGCGGCGGGGTATTCGCCGAACGTTTACAGTCCTCTGCGCGACGGCTTTACCGACGCGTCAAAGCTGACCGAACAGCAGCGCGGCTACGTCGTCACCGCCATGTCCGCTAAGGTAATTGAAGCGGAACAGAGCGAAGCCGGGCTTATGATACGCCCGACGGATAATATAACAAAAAAAGAGGCGTATGCGGTGATATCGTCGCTAACCGATAAAACCGTAACGCCGCTGTCCGACGGCTCAAAGCCGCTTACCAGAGCCGAGGCCGCCGTGCTTTTAGCCTCCGTCATTGACGGAAGAAGATGATAAGTCTTTTAAAAGCTCGTATTTGAGCTTTGTCGCCTGTCCGCCGCGCAGATGGCGTTCCGCCTTGTTTTTGCAGAGCACCGATAAAACGCTTTTGTATAGACCCGGGTTTTCTTTCATGAGTTTTTCCGTAACGTCTTTGTGCACCGTGGACTTTGAGATGCCGAAAACCGCCGCGGTCTGCCTGACCGTGCTTTCGTGCTCCGCTATGTACTGACCGAGCATAACGCATCTGCTTTTATAATCCGATAACAAAAAAATCACCTCCGCATACTTTGCTTTACAGCAAAATATATGCGGAGGTTGTCCTTTGTATTACAGTCTTTTAGCCGGTTTGAAATATGAAAAGTACAGACAAAGCGTACAGCATATAACGAATCCGACGGTGCAGAACGGAATTATCAGCGCGTAGCCGGATAAAAGCGCCGCGTAGTCGAGCCCCGTTTCCGGCAAACCGTCCGTTAAAAGCTGGAAAAGCGTGACGGAGAAGAAGTTTGATAATATCTCGTACGCCATGTGTATGCACGCGGCAAACAGGCAAAAACCGAAGAACTGATTTGATTTATTAAGCGAGGCGCTTATAAGTTTGAAAAGCCGTATTTTCTCCGGCTTTGCGGACTCGTCCGGCAGGCCGTTCTCCCGCGCTTTTTTTGCAAATCTGCAGCATATTATAACAAGCGCAACGTTTTTGATCAGATCGAAAACGGCAAGGAAGAAGTAGTTGAATATCACCGCCGCCGCGTCCGTAACCTCCGCCGTGTAGATATATCCCTGCTCGTAGCAGAAAACGTACGAGCCGAACTGCGCGAACATATACTTGACTATACTGCCGCAGAAGAGAATTACTGCGGGCGTTTTGAACGTCTTGTATCCGTAATGGTATATGCCGGTTATCACCGCGGCAAACGATACGAAAACGCACAGATATCTGGTTATGACTACTATATAGCGCAGCACGTAGTTAAGCGGCAGCACCGCCACGTCCGAAGCGGTGAACTCCACAAGCGTGTATATGACGCCGTCGTTTATAAGCGGCACGATGACAGCGGAAAAAAGCGCCGTAAGCGTAAGGATACGGCGCAGGCGGGCGTCTTTTATCAGGTCTTCTTTACTTGTCAAAACAAAGCGCTTTTGCAGTTTCATGGTACGGGATTAAATAATCGCATACAACAAGACAAACGCACGCCGTAACGTGCGGTAAGTCTTTATGTATTTACGTTTCGGATTACAGTTCCAGGGTGTTTAACAGGTCACGGAGCTTTTTGAGCTCGTCGTCGGATAAGGTTATGCCTTTACCCATTTTTTCGTGAGAATCATCCCAGGATCTTATATCGTATTTGGGATCGTTGCCGTTCCAGCTTACAATATTCAGTTCCTTAGCCCATCCGCCTTTTTCATCGGAAATGCAGCCCAAGTTCTTTTTGATCTCAAATCTGAGTTCTGCCATGTTATCCTCCATATATTTTATTTTATTTCATTATAACATATATAAAATAAAATATGTTATTTTTATGTAAAATATTTATGAATAATATTATGGAGATACAATTTATAAAAAGGCAGAGAGGTATTATTTCTTATTTTGTTCTTTTCTGCGTTTTGCCATTGACACGCGTATCGGCAGGAATATGCACAGGAATATCACGGCGGATATGACCGCAAGCGTGATGAGAGTGGGCATCGCGCGCACGAGCCCGACGGTGAAGTCCTTGAAATTCTCGGCAAAGTTCTCCCAGCTTTCCTTAAACGCGGTGGACAGCCTTGAGCCGTAGTTTTCTTTTTCCGGCTCCGTGTATTCCACAACTTCCGTCAGTTCAATATCGAAAGTGGCGTACGACACGAGATTGTCGTAGTTTCTGAGCCGTGCCTGAAGCGACGCTATGTCCTGTTCCTTGTCGGACAGCTCGCGGTGCAGCGTGAGCCAGAATTCGTACTGCGTGGCGCTGTCCACGGAGCTTATCATGTTCAGAAGCCCTTCGCGCTCGGCTTGCAGCGTCTGCAGTCTCGCCTCCGCGTCTATGTACGCTTCCGTAACGTTCTCCGCGGTCTTCGTAAACGATTTCACGTTGGCGGCGCCCTTTATGCCGGATAAAAAGCTTTCCGCCTGCTCTTCCGGTATCCTTATAACGGCGTTCAACACCCTGCTGTTGTATCTGCCGTAGGCGTTGTTTTCCGTGCGCTTTTCAAAATAGCCGTTAAGTTCCGTCACGGTCTGGTCTATCAGCGCAAGCGTCTGCTCAAAAGCCTTCGTCTCCGCGGATACTTTGTACCGTTTGATCAGCTTCTGCTGCGGCGCGTCGCTCTTCTGCTCGGTCGACTTGTCAGTCACGCCGTCATATTCCATCGGAGCTTCGCTTATGTCAGAATCAGAATAATTAGAATAGCTGTCAGACGTGCTCTGACCGCTTTTTGCGGCGCACGACGCGAGTACAGGCAGCGCGATGACTGCGGCGAGTACGATAACTAAAATTTTCTTCATAATTATATCCCTCCCATGTGTTTTTACGTGTTAAAAAGCCTCGTTTTTCCGGCTCTCACACAATAAGTCGTAAAAAATACGCAAAGGTCACATGATAATTTTAAAAACTGCCTTGACAACAAAATTTTTATCACTTATAATTTATAATGAAAACCGTCCGCAAATGCGAACGGATGAAATCGCTTCGCGATGAAATCACTGCGTGATGAAATCCGTGCTTTCACACGGGTTAATACGGAGGGCGCGGTATGATCTATCTTAAAAGATTTATATTGCCGGGTGAGGAAAAAGAAACGGATTACAAGCTGAACGGTATAAAGCCCGAGCTTGACTTCAGCTGTTATTCCGGAGACGGCTATCCATTCGGCATATTTATACACAAATATCTTAACGAACTGGAGTTTTCCTCGTCCGTAGTTATCTTTTCGGGAGAAAACGGCAGCGGCAAATCCACGCTGCTGAACGTTATGGCGGAAAAACTGAGGCTTATACGCAAAACGCCTTTCAACAGGTCGCCTTGCTTTTCGGATTTCGTCGCGCTGTGTAAAGCTGAATTTCAAAACGACCTGCCGGCAGAAAGCGAAATGATAACGAGCGACGGCGTATTTGACTTCCTGCTCGATATGCGATCGGTAAACGAAGGCATTGACGCGAGCAGAAAAACGATTTTCGAGTCGTACAAAGAAGACAAGCGCCGCCTGCAGACGGAAGGTTACCGCTTGGGCAGTCTTGACGATTACGACGAGCTGAAAAAATATAACGAAATAAAGCGTTCCACAATGCCGGAATACGCAAGAAAGAGGATGCCGGGACGCGATATAACGCTTCATTCAAACGGCGAAAGCGCGCTTGACATATTTGAATCCGCGATAAAGGAAAACGCCCTGTACCTGCTTGACGAGCCGGAGAACAGCCTGTCAGCCGCGCATCAGAAGGAGCTTGCGGATTTCATATCGGACTCCGCGCGGTTTTACGGCTGTCAGTTTGTTATTTCATCCCACTCCCCGTTTATTCTGTCGATCAAAGGCGCGGTTATCTACGATCTCGACGCGGCGCCCGTGACCGTCAGAAAATGGAGCGAGCTTGACTCCGTGAAAGAGTATTACGGGCTTTTCAAGGACAGAAAAGACGAATTTTAAAATTAAGAATTCAGAATTAAGAATTCAAAGGGCGGCATTTCAACAGCCCGCTCGTAGGGGCGACCATTGGTCGTCCGTATAAATCAAATCAATGTAGGGGCGACCATTGGTCGTCCGTTTTTTAAAGAATAAAGAATAAAGAATAAAGAATAAAAAAAGGTGTCGGCGGAGCCGACGATCTGTGCGGCTTGCGCCGCTCTTGGGTGGTCCCACCCCTCATCACCCCCCAAACCCCCTCTTACCCCTCCCATCAAATCACAGATTTGAGGGGGCGACACACGGTGGACGTAGGGGGCGGCGCCTCGACGCCCCGCTTGTAGGGGCGACCATTGGTCGTCCGTTGTAGGGGAGGGGTCTTACGCGAACCCCCAACGCTCACCAGTTCGCGTCGGGGAACCCCTATCCCCTCCCGAGTGAATAGTGAATAGTGAATAGGTAAGGTGTCGCTTCGCGACGAATTATGGTGGGTCGCCCACCCCTC
>JAEEGW010000375.1 GCA_016280525.1 Clostridiales bacterium | reverse complement strand
GACCAGTTCAACCCGGAATTTTCCCGCGACGCGGAGCCCATGCGCCTGCGCGACGGCGTCGGTTTCGGCGACAACTACTACTATCAGATGTGCGATTATATAAGAAAATTCAAGGGCATAGGCAAGACCACGGAGGCGAGCAGCCAGAAGAGTATCAAGTTAAACGATATATCAACGTGGGACGGCATCGGCCCGGAATATAAAGACAACATAGGCGACACGGCGCTGCGCAATACCGTAAGCTACGATTCCGAATACAGATACATAAACGGCAGCGGCAGAAACGATATTGACTGCGCAAAGGTTTCGCAGGACTCCGAAAACCTGTATTTCTTAGTCAAATGCGTTGCGGACATAGAAGCTGACGACAAAGAAAACTTCATGAATCTCTTCATCAACGCGGACGGAGATATAGCGACGGGCTGGGAAAGCTACGATTACGTTATAAACCGCAGCCGTGACGGAAAGACCGTGTCAGTAGAAAAATTCACGGACGGATTCAAGTCGGAGAAGATCGGCGACGCCGAGTATCATATAGACGGTCAGTATATGGCGGTCAAGATAAATAAGAGTATTTTAGGCGCATCCGAGCTTAAAAACTTCACGTTCAAATGGGCGGATAATTCAACGGTCTCCGGCAACGTTATGGAGTTTATGGACTTGGGCGACGCCGCGCCGAACGACAGATTTGCGTATTCGTATATCGGCTACGCCGGCGAAAATATCGTTTATGAAGAAGACACGCAGGCTCCGGATACCGAAACGGAAGAAGTAAAAGACGGCAGCACGGAAACGGTCTCCGCATCGTTTATCGCTGTTGTCTGCGCCGTATCGGCAGCCGTGATAGCAATAGCCGCGGTCGTCATAACGGTGATAAAGAGAAAGTGAGGGGATAAAATGAAAAAGATCATAATTACGATAATCTGCATTTTCCTTTCCGTGTGCATGACCGCGTTGCCAGCGGCGGCGCTGACTCTTATTGAAGAAAATTTTGATTCCGCGTATCCCGGAGACGACCCTTTGACGCTTGACGCGCTGTACGGTTATTTTGAATGGCTGAACGCCACGCCGGACAGCGCCTGCGACGTAACGAAGGGCGAGGGTGGCAACGTGATGAAGCTGTCAGGCTATTCCGACCTGCGCACGATGGACTATATCCCCGCGGAATACGTTTTCTCGCTTCGGATAAAGATACCAAAAGCGACGAGTATGGCGAATATATTCGTAAGAGGCGAGGCGCCCGGCGCGCTGCAGAAAACAAACCCCAGAAACCATGACGTGATGCAGGTCTTCAACTACTTTGAGTGGGACTGGTACGCGGAAAACGGCGGTAAAGGCGGCTCCGGCGTGGGCGGAAGCGGACTTTCGGTCTCTTTCCGCGAAAACGGGATAGCGCTCTGTGTTAAAAAATACGCATCCGATTCGCTTACCGTCGCGTCGGATACCTGCACCGTGCCGTACCCGGAAAACGTTACCGTGGGCGAATATATAAACGTGAAGATCACGGACGACGCAAAACGCATAAACGTATACGCAAACGATAACCTTATCGCGTACGCCGAGCTTTCAGAGGAAAAGGTATCTTACGAAAGCGACGGAACTAACGTAGACTACTACAAAAACGCCAAAATTTATAATAAAGCAGGCGAGCTTCTGCTCGAAACGGAAAACACGCGTCTTCATTACAACGGCTCACAGCTCGCGATAGCAACGAGAAACGAGACCGCGTACGTGGACGACCTGAAGATCTACTTCGGAGACGGCGCGATAGAAGCCGAAGAAAAAGGCTGCGTCCCCGAAATAACGGAAACGGATAAGCAGACAGAGCCCGAAAATACGGAAACAGAGGCTCAGACCGATACGGAGACGGGAACCGACGCGGAAACGGAAAAAACGGAGCATACCGACGGAAAGATGAGTAAAAAACTGAAAATAATCCTCATCGCCGCCGCGGTCGATATCGTTATAATCGCCGTCCTCGCATTGGTGATACCGAAAAAGAAAAGATGAAAACTATTTGTGTAATAGACGACGACGTCTATATAAGCGATATGTTGAACGAGGTGCTGACAAAAAACGGCTATCGCGTTATCCGCGCTTATTCCGGCACGGAAGCGGTCATGCTTTTGTCGGAGCAGACGCCTGATCTTATACTGCTTGACCTGATGCTCCCCGGCATGACGGGGGAGCAGGTCATGCCGCGCATAAAAAACGTGCCCGTTATAGTTATCAGCGCAAAAGGCGACGTTGAAAGCAAGGTGGATCTGCTTTTGTCCGGCGCGGTCGATTACGTATCAAAGCCGTTTGATATAAGAGAACTGCTTGCGCGAATTACCGCCGCTTTACGCGGCTCGCCGGATAACAAAGAGCGCATAACGGCAAAGGACATAACGCTTGACTGCGATAAAAGATGCGCGTACGTCGGTGAAACAGAGATAAAGCTGACGCGAACAGAATTCGCGATACTGAAATATCTTATGATAAACAGCGGGCAGGCAATATCAAAATCCCGGCTGCTTGACAGGATATCGGCTGATACGCCGGACTGTACCGAGGAGTCTTTAAAAATTCACGTAAGCAATTTAAGAAAAAAGTTAAGAGACGTGTCGGATACGGAATATATCAAAACCGTCTGGGGCATAGGCTTTATCTTTACGGAATCTTAACGGTTTTCTTTACCGGTTTCTTTACTTTTAAGTTTATAATAAAGGTAAAGGAGGGCGATATTATGGAATATGTTATCACATCGTCCGCGCTTACAAAAAAATACGGTAAGCACAAGGCGCTTGACGGAGTTGATATAAACGTACCGTCGGGCGCCGTTTACGGTATTATAGGTAAAAACGGCGCGGGGAAAACAACGCTAATGCGTGTTCTGTGCGATCTGCAGAGGGAGGACAGCGGCGAATACACGCTTTTCGGCGTATCATCCGCCGACAAAAAAATAAAAAACGAAAGAAAACGTATAGGCGCAATGATAGAAAAGCCTATGCTTTATCCGGATATGACGGCAAAGGAAAATCTGCGCATACAGGCAGAGGCGCTCGGATTGCCGTCGTTTGACCCGGAGGAGCTTTTAAAGCTCGTCGGACTTGAAAACACGGGCAGAAAGACCACAGGCAGATTTTCTTTCGGAATGAAGCAACGGCTCGGAATAGCGCTCGCACTTGTAGGCTCGCCGGACATCGTATTTTTGGACGAACCGGTAAACGGACTCGATCCGCAGGGAATAGTTGAGATACGCGAGCTTATCCTGCGCCTTAACAGAGAACAGAATATAACGTTTGTTATTTCAAGCCATATCCTTGACGAATTGTCAAGGATAGCGACGGATTACTGTATAATGGATTCCGGCAGAGTTGTGCGGCAGATAAATGCAAATCAGCTTCAGTCTTCTTTCAGAAAGTGCTTTGATCTGACCGTGACGGATACGAAAGCTCTTTCCGTCGCGCTTGATAAAATGGGTTTGCCTTATGAGATAAAAGACGAAAAGCACGCGGTCATTTACGAAGAATTTAAAATATCCGAGCTTGTAAGCAATCTCTCCGCGTCCGGCTGCGAGCTGTTGACCGTGCACGAGGTAGACGAGAGCCTTGAGACGTATTTCTTAGAGCTGACGGGAGGTGAGGACAATGCTTAAGCTTATCCGATCCGCACTTTACAGATATATGCACAGCAGATTTTTATACATTTCAGCCATGTTGTTTACCGTATCCGCCGTAATATTCGCGCTTTATATCAGAAACAAAAACGGGCTCAGTCTTTATACGTTTTTGGCTCAGAACGTGATCTTATCAATTCTGATCTCGATAACAGTGAGCGGCGAGTTCTGCGGGTGCGCTAAAAACAAGATAATATGCGGCAGCGGCAGGATGAAGATATTTTTCTCGGAGCTTTTGTCGGCTTATATCGTGGTCTCCGCGTTCTTTCTTATAAGTACCGTTTTGTCCGCCGTTTTGAATACAGACTTTGTAAGCCGGCTGCCTGGTTTGCTTGCGTTTGAGGTCGCGGCAGGATTTTATCTGATATACTTATCGCTCTGCTCGGTTTTCGTGTTCTTTTCATCTATCGGCGGCAGAAAAGTGTTGTCAGTCGTTTTAAGCGTCATTTTCGTATTCGTCTGTATTATCGCAAACGGCATTACGGAAGACCTTTTGAGACAGCCGGAATATCTGATATTTTACGTATCTGATAAAGAAAACGAACATGTCAGTGAAAACGGGATAATATACGAGCAGGACCCGGGAAATCTGACTGAAATAAAACAAAAAAATCCGGAATATATAGGCGGCGCGGCAAGGGCGATCATACTGCAGCTGTATAAAGCGAATCCGTTTTATGATATAGTGCAGTATGAGAATATTCTGCAACCGTATATTTATTCGGACGAGAAGATAGAAGAACTGTCATCGGTTTATTCTCCGGGCGATCCCGGATATGATAACCCGACGTACCGGATGCGTTTTGTGCGCGAAGAGACGGAAGATGAGCAGAAATTTTTATATGAGGCGCCGTTGTACAGTCTTGCCGTGCTTGTCATATCCGTCGCGGCAGGCGCGCTTGTTTTCAGAAAGAAGAAATTCAACTAAAAGAGGTATTTTATGCTCCCGTGGATAATATGCGCCGTGCTTTTCATCGTGTGCGTCATACTTGCTGTCAAAATATACGCTATGAAAAAAAGCATAAGTGAAATATGTGACGACGTGACGGAAATTTTATCAAAGCAGACAAATATGAAAATATCCGTCACGTCAAAGGACAAATACGTGCGGCGACTTGCAACGGAGCTGTCGGCAGAGCTTGACGAGCTTAAAAAACAGAGGATAAAATACCAAAGAGGAGACAGGGAGTTAAAGGAAGCAATAACGAATATATCGCACGACCTGCGCACGCCGCTGACCGCGGTCTTCGGTTATCTCGATCTGCTCGATACGCAGGAAGTCTCGGACGACGCGCGGCGATATATCGGAGCGATACGCGGCAGAGCGGAGAAAATGAAAGAGCTGACGGAGGCGCTTTTCCGCTATTCCGTTCTGTGCTCCGCAGAAGAGCTGTCTTTTGAAGAAGCGGACGTGCGCGCGATCCTGCAGGAAAGCGTACTGTCGTTTTACTCCGAATTTGAGCGGCGCGGTATTACTTCGCGGATCAAAATGTCGGAAACAGAAGTCATCCGGCGCGTTGACGTATCCGCCCTGTCCCGCGTGTTTGACAACATAATAAGCAACGCCGTTAAATACGGCGACGGGGATCTGAATATAGAGCTTACAGGCGATTGCCGCGTAACGTTTTCAAACAAAGCAAATGAGTTGTCGTCAGTTGACGTGCAGAGGCTGTTTGACAGATTTTTTACGCTCAATACCGCACGCCGGTCGACCGGTCTCGGCTTGTCGATCGCAAAGGTACTTACGGAAAAAATGAACGGTAACATCGAGGCGGAATATAAAGACGGAAGTTTGTTTATAACCGTTATATTGGAGTAAAAAATAAGGGATGCCGCATGACAGCCCTTTATTATTGACCTTTGTCCTTTTGCATAAAGAGAAAAAAGGTGTCGCTGCGCGACATTTTTTGGGGGTGCCCACCCCTCAATACCCCCAAACCCCCTGTCCCCTCCCATCATTCTTCGAATGAGGGGGCGCGGCGATGTAGGGGGCGGCTACGTGAACCCCCATTGCTCACGAGTTCGCAACGGGGAACCCCTATCGACGCCCCGCTTGTAGGAGCGAGCATTGCTCGTCCGTTTTTGCCAGCAAAAAAGCCCCGATACTTCGGGGGGAAGGCGGGGGGTAGGGGGGCGGAAGAAGGGGTTCCCCGAAAACGAGGAACGAGTTTTTGGGGGTTCCCGGAAAGGGGGGTGGGGGCAAATTGTCAAGTCAAGTGCAACAAAAAATTTGTTTAGGTGAACGATAGTTGAGGCAGGCTCTCGGACGAGAATTTATCAAATCCACGACACGATCAACGTCAGATTGAGAGATGTTACGGAAATCAAAG
>JAEEGW010000007.1 GCA_016280525.1 Clostridiales bacterium | reverse complement strand
TTGCCGGGTCTGTAAACATCAAGATATAACATCTCAAGTTGTGTTTTCGTATTAGAGCTTGACGCGTCAAACGGAAGCAAAAACGATATTTTCGGCGTCATAACGCCGTCTTTGCGCGCTTGATCGAACACTTCGAATATCACGCGGTAGCTCGATCTCCACGTAAGCGTGCCGTTTGTGTTGTCAAAGAATATAACGTCAACGCCGGCGTCCGCCAACAGTTCCGCCTGGCGGCGTATGACCCAGCGGTCCGTGGTTTTGTAATAGCCGTATATCGGCTCGTTCCAGAAAAATATCGAGCCGCCTTTAGGCCATTTGCTGAAGTTATAATCGTTTACCGATTCGGGATACTGTTTTACAAAATCGCTTACGTTGAACGGCTCTCCGTCTCTGTCCGTATGCCAGGACCAGTAGAACAAGCCGACGTATTTGTCTTCTCTTACGCCGCCGGTCTGCTCGTACGTCGCCACTTCTCTGCCTAAGCCGTCAACGGCGACCCACGTATCCGGATACGCGGCTCTCGAATACAGAATATCGTCTTCCGGAATAACGTATTCCTCCGGCGCCGTCGCCGTTCCGTCAATGTTTATTACGCTTTCACAGGCGGATACGGGATCGTCCGTCTGTTCGCTGAAATATACGGTTATTTCCAGGTCGCACTGCGTCTCCTGTCCGTCCATATACGCGTAGCCCTGCGATTTCGTCATGGGATATTTCCATATTCCCGCTTTTTTAACCGTGTCGTATATCGCAAAGAAATACTCGCCGGCGGGCAGCTCTTCCGCGAAGCGCAGCTCGTTTATCGCGCAGTCGCGCATGGGCGCTATGCGTTTTTCACTCAGCACTTTTCCGGCGACGGTCGATTCAAAATCGCCTTTCCACTCGTAAACGCCTATGGTGCATTCGCTGTCCGTGCCGTTCCACGTAGGCAGACAGAACGCCGCGCCGACAGACGGTGCGTTCAGTATAACGCGCTGACCGTATACGGAGCCTTCGTTTACCATTATCGCCTCTTTTTTAGAGTCGAGCGCCGGATCGTACAGTCTGTACGGATATCTGCTCGCAGCGTTCGCCAAAGACGCGACAAGAGGCATTATCATAAGAACGCAGATGATAATTGAGATGATACGTGTTTTTTTCATCGGTTTTCTCTCTTTCTTGGACTTATATGTATAATAACATAAAAATCAAAAATATGCAAGCGTTTTTTATTCTTTTTTGCGCGCGTGTCACGCCGAAAGATTGACATTTTTGAAAAAATATGATATAGTTAAGAAAAAAAGCGGAGAGGATGATAATTATTTTCGATCCCAAGACAAAAAAATTCCCGTATCCTACCGATACGGCGTCGCATTACATAACCATAAAAAAAGACAACAAGGCGGTGTTTGATAAGGATTATCCGTACGTGGATACGTCTTTTTCAATGCGTTTCCGCCAGGCGCTGGTACGGATACTGCTTTATATAATCGTCTTCCCCGTCGCGCGCGTACGCTTAGGACTTCGCATACACGGGCGCAAAAACCTGAAAAAACATAAAGAAATACTGAAAAACGGCGTTATTTCAATAAGCAATCACGTTCATTTCTGGGATTACATAGCCGTTATGCGGGCGCTTGTGCCTAAAAAGACGAATATTCTGGCGTGGGACAGAAACGTGCGCGGCGAGAACGGACCGCTTATGCGCCTCGTCGGCGGCATACCCGTGCCGGAGGGCGATATCCACGCGTCTATAGCTATGATGAAAAGCGTGGGCAAAATGCTTGATCAAGGCGGCTGGCTTCACGTTTACAGCGAGGGCAGTATGTGGGAATACTACCGCCCGATAAGACCGTTCAAAAACGGCGCGGCATATCTTGCCTGCAAGTATGACAAACCTCTCGTCCCTCTCGCGTTCACGTACAGAGAACCGGGATTTATAAGGAAAAAGATATTTCACCAGATCGCTTTGTTTGATATACACATAGGCGAGCCGATATTCGCGGACAAAACTCTGACGAAAGACGAGCGGGTAAACGACCTGCTCATCCGCTCCCACGAAGCCGTCTGCGCATTAGCCGGCTTCAAGGACGGCGAAAACCTCTACCCGCCGGTATACGACAAAAGCGAGAGGATAGATTATTACGGTTGATACATAATGTATGGCGGGGGTCATTGCGAATTAAGAATTCAGAATTAAGAATGCAGGGGCGATCATTGATCGCCCGTTTTGTTTTGTGCGGCTTTCGGCGGACTACCACCGGTCGCCCCTACAAGCGAGGCATCGATAGGGGTTCACGCAGCCGACACCTTCCCTATTCACTATTCACTCTTAACTATAAAAAACCGGGTCGCCCCGGTTTTTAAGCTTATTTATATTTTTCGTTATATCCCGGTATATCTGACAGCATAGGTATCCTGCACGGATTTTGATAATCCGGCATGTCAGGTTTGGTTATGAATAACGGAACACCGTTTTCATCAATATCGCCGAAATACAGCGCGGCTCTTTCGTATATTTGATCAGTATAGTATAGCTCATATGGCGTAAGAACAAATTCAAGTCCTTTTATATCGATAAACCGCACGGTATAAGGAGATGTCGC
>JAEEGW010000374.1 GCA_016280525.1 Clostridiales bacterium | reverse complement strand
TCACGCCGTATTTTTTCGCCTCGTATCTGACAGCGAGCGTATAGCTGTGCAGAAACGATTTTGAAGCGTAATACGAAGCGGTGTAAGGTCCCGGCTGGAACGCGCCGACGGAGCAGACGTTCAACAACGCACCGTATCCGCACCCGCACGCGTCCGCCAGAAACAGCTTCGTCAGCGTCACAGCCGAATTTACGTTTATCTGTGTCATATCACGATCAAGCTGTTCCGGCACATTCCATGCTTCGCCCGATGCGCCGATCCCGGCGTTGTTGACGAGTACGGACAGCTTTATCCCGTCCGCTTTTATGCGCTCGTAAAGCCGCTTTGCTTCGCCCGGCACGGAAAGATCCGCAACGTATATGCGCGTACCCTCTCCGATTTTTTCTGCGGCCTTTTTCAGCGCTTCTTCGTCTCTTGCCGATATTATAAGCGCGTATCCCTGTTTGCTTAACTCATAAGCGATCGCAAAACCGAGACCGCGGGAGGCGCCCGTAACAAGCGCCGCCCCGCGGTCCTTAAGATCATTAAAATTCCGCATTTTTCGGTGTTCTCGGATACGCGATAACGTCTCTTATGTTATCTATACCCGTTATGAATCTCATCATACGCTCAACGCCCATGCCGAAACCGCTGTGCGTAGCCGTGCCGAATCTGCGAAGATCGAGATACCAGCCGTATTCTTCCGGATCCAGTCCCATTTCGTTGATCCTCTGCAGCAGTACGTCGTATCTCGCCTCACGCTCGGACGCGCCGACTATTTCGCCTAAGCCCGGGAAGAGCAGGTCGGTCGCGGCGACCGTTTCATTATCGTCGTTTACTTTCATATAAAACGCCTTGTGTCCCTTCGGATAATCGGTGACGAACACCGGGCGTCCGAAATATTCCTCGGCTAAATATTTTTCGTATTCGGTCTGTATCGCGCAGTCGTCCGTCACGGGTATCTCAAACTGCTTGCCGGATTCTTTTAAGATCTTTATCGCCTCTTTGTGCGTTATGCGCGCAAAATCGCAGGAGACGGTATGCTTCAGCTTTTCAATGAGTCCCGGCTCAATGAACTTGTCAAAGAACGCGAGTTCGTCCGGGCAATGCTCCATAACGTAGCTTATGATGTATTTCGACATATCCTCTATCGTCGCTATAAGTCCGTCAAGGTCGCAGAACGCCATTTCCGGCTCAACCTGCCAGAACTCGGCGGCGTGACGCGGCGTGTTTGAATTTTCCGCGCGGAAAGACGGACCGAACGTGTAAACGTTGCGCAGTGCAAGCGCGAACGGCTCGACGTTGAGCTGTCCGGAGACCGTCATATACGTCTTTTTGCCGAAAAAGTCTTTGGTGTAATCGACTTTGCCTTCTTCGTCAAGAGGTACGTTCGCCGGGTCGATAGTCGTTATGCGGAACGTTTCGCCCGCGCCCTCGCAGTCGGACGTCGTGATGCACGGCGTGGTGACGTTGACGAAGCCTCTGTCCGTCAGATATTTGTGTATCGCAAATGTGAGGATCGAGCGCACTCTGAACACCGCGGAAAACGTGTTAGTTCTCGGGCGCAGATGCGGGATCGTGCGCAGATATTCAAAGCCGTGGCGCTTTTTCTGTAACGGATAGCTCGGGTCGCATGCACCTTCTATATCTATTTTGTCAGCGTGTATCTCGTACGCCTGCTGACTGCCCGGCGTGTGTATGAGCTTGCCGGTGACGATAACGCAGGAGCCGGTAGATAACGCGTCGACAGCTTCAACGTCCGGAAGCTCCGGAGAATAAACTATCTGCAGCGTATTATAGCACGTGCCGTCGTACAGCTCGATAAAGCCGACGTTCTTGCTGCGGCGCGCGGTCCTTATCCAGCCGCCGGTCACAACGGTTTTACCTTTTAATTCTTCGGCTTTTGCGAAAATTTCTTTTAAAGATGTGACGTTCATCATAAATTTCACGTCCTTTCGGAAAATTGATAAGTCATTTTACCACAAAAACAAATTTATTTCAATACCTTTTTTGAATTTTTTTAAAGAATTAATAAAAAAGAATAATAAAAAATAACGGCGGACGGTCGCCCGTTTTTCACGCTCGGAGCACAAGAATTTTCACCTTCTCCGTCGGGGAAGGTGGCGCGTGAGCGCCGGAAGGGGCTTTCGAGGTGTCAGCCAGCGCAGCTGACGAAAGGGGCCTTGCCGTGACGGAAGGAGAACTCCCTCAGTCGCCTGCGGCGACAGCTCCCTCGGGGAGGGAGCCTGTAAAGCAGCAAAAAAGACGACACGCGTCGTCTTTTTTGCCGTTATGAGCGCCTTGCGGCGCGTTTCTTAATTTTAAATTCTTAATTTTCTAAAACCTTTCCCACACAAATTTTTGCCCGGATTCGTCTTTCTGGTCTATCGCTTTGAACAGATAATATATCGGTTTCGGACGGTCCATGCCGGGCTCGTCCTTTTTCCTGCGCCACAGACCGAGATTCAGACCGAATTCGCCCGCGTTGTCATGATGCGCGTGCAGGATGAACGAATCTATCTCCGGTATCTTCATTACCTCGTGGTACGCTCTGCCGTACGCAGTCGCCTGCAGTATCTCCGATTCAGCCGTCCAGCACGAGTTGAAGCCCTGCTCGGACAGTATCACGCGGCGGCGCTTTCCCTCAAACAGATTTTCTTCTTTATATAAGAATTCGGCTAAAACGTGCAGGTTTTTGAACGTGACGCGCGGCGTGTTGTAATCGTCTATCGCCGTTTTGTCGTTCCAAAAATCCGGTTTAAAGAGATCTTCGGGATACGGATGATGAGCTATGTTGTAGTAGAAATCGCCCTCCGCCTGCGCGCGTTTTCTTATTTCGGACAGCAGCTCAAGTCCGCTGTAAAAACGCTTCGGATGATTCGGGTCCATGGTGATGCCCCAGAAGTGGTCGAGCGAGATATACGTGCGGAAGCTCTGATACTGCAGAGTCGACGCTATATGCGCTATGCGCAGCGCCGTGACGTATTCGCGCGCGAATTCCGGACACGTTTTTTCTCCCGCGTTGCCCCAGATCCACTGCGCCGTCACCTCGTTTGAGATTATCATACCGACTACTCTGCCGTATTTGCTGTCCGGTCTGTAATAACGCTGCGCCAGAAACGCGCAGAACGCCTGATAATGACGTATACCCTCATCCGTCTGTACGTTGAAAGCGGAAAGAGTGCCCTCCGGATCGTAATCGGGGTGGTAAAGCACCGGCTTTATCTTCTCCGGCGTGACCGTGTGCCACCTGCCGCAGAGAAGTATGAGCGTGATGACGACGCCGGCGTCCGTAAGCTCTTTGATGCGTCTGTCGTGTTCTTTTATGTGAGGCATATTTATGTAATACGTGTATCCGTCGTATTCAAAAGGCTCGGCTCCGGGATCGTCTGCCGAACGCATGACGTCGGTGATGGCTACGTTCAGCGCCGCGTGCTTGACGCCGAGATATTTCGCGTCCTGTACGTCAACTATCTGCAAGCCCTTTTTCGTGCCGGGATCCGGATACGGCTCATCGTACAGCGAGCTTACGTGCGAAACGTATTTTACGCCGCCTTCGGACGTTTCATAACGCAGAAACGCGCCGTCGCGACCGAAAGCAAAGCGGTCAAGTTCAAAGCAGCTGCCGTTCACGCACACGTCCGTCTCGCCGAGCAGAAGCTCCTCTTTCAGCGCCGGAGAGAACGCTTTTATGTGTATTTTGCCATCATAATCCCCGTCAAGATCAAAAGTCAGCTTTTTGTCTTTTACGATTATCGATTTTATCATAAATATACCGCCTTTGCCGTTTATTTGGTATAATTATAAAACATAAGGCAAAAAAAGTCAATTCGATTTGCGAAAATATAATAAAAGAAATCTTTTATAAACCCCTTGACAAATCGGTTTATATGTGGTAAAATACATAGGCTTTGATGAAGAAAGCATAAATATGACTCAT
>JAEEGW010000373.1 GCA_016280525.1 Clostridiales bacterium | reverse complement strand
GCGTCCCCGGCGGAAACGTCGGAGCAGACGGACGGTACGACCGCGACGGAAGCGGTCGTCACGGAGCCTGTTGAAACGGACCCGGAAGAGACAGCGGAAGCGCACGAAGCGGTGACCGCGGAGGGATTCAAATTCAGCAAAATGCTGACGGAAACTGTGACGGAGGCGTCGGGCGACGCGACGATAAGCGTCAAGTCGGGCGAATACAGCGTCACGTTTGAGAGCCGTTTCTACGGCCCGCAGAGCATGATCGACCGCGATTCCCACCACATGGGCGATCTGTACGTCGCCGCGAAATACGCGACGGAATATCCGCAGGATGAAGGATACTTATACGGCGAATTCACCGGCGACAGATTCAGCGACTATATGACGTACAACGACGGCGAGCTGAAAATTTATCAGGGCAAGGGAAAATACGCAAGATACGGCGAAGAAAAGCTGTTGTATACGCAAAAATTCGATATAGACGGCGCTCTTCGCGCCGCGGGCGATTTTAACGGCGACGGATTTACCGACCTGCTTTTCGTTACGGAGAAAAAGACCGCATTTATCGGGTACGGCTCCGAGACCGGATTTGAACTCGTGTCTTTGAAAGTCCTGCCGGATAGTAAAAACTATGTAAAAGAAGACTTTTACGCGGGCGATATGAACGGCGACGGCCTGTCCGATATAATAGCCGTCAAAGGCTTTGACACTTCGGTGTGGACGGTAAAAGACGGCAAAGCGGAGCTGTATTCGAACAAGCAGCTTAATATCAGGGAAGAATACGGCTGTTTCTGCATAGCCGACGTCAATACCGACGGATTCTGCGATCTTATCGTTTCGATTGAAGGTCTGGGGTTAAGAACGTATTACGGACGCAAAGACGGTCAGTTCGGACCGTATGAAAGCGAGATAGGCAATAAAAACTTATATCCCACGTGGGAGAATACCGACGCGATAAAATATATGACGCCCGGCGATACGAACGAGGACGGCGTGGCAGACATAATAGCGACGATGAAATACAGAAACAAGGATTACGTCATTTGCTCTCTCACGTATCCGACGGAAGCCCCGGCGTACGATTATTCAACGACGATCTTAAAGAAAGAAGACGGAACGTATATCCTATATAACGGCGGTCTTTACGTTGACTATAATAAGGATAAATACAGTCCGACGGACGGCGACCACGTTCTTGTATATACGTCCGACGACGGAAGGAATTGGCACAGAAATCTCGACGCTCCCGCGTTTTACTTAGGCGGCGAGCTCGGCACCCCGAACGAGTGGTGGAGCGGCAACACGATAGAGCCGGAGGTCATATACGTAGACGGTACGTATTATATGTACTGGCAGTGCGAAAACTACACGCATCTTGAAAACGGCACGCTTATAGGCCACGATTATATCGGCGTCGCAACGTCGACGGACGGGCTGCATTTTGAGCGGAAAACGGACAAGCCCGTTATTATAAACGAGCCGGAATATTCGTCGTTTGACCATGAGGAAGTCATGTACTATCCGGACGATCCGGACGGACGTCCGTACTGGCTGTTCGTCCGCCACGTTATAAGAAATACGAGCGAAAGATTTTGCCGCATCCGTTCGGACAGCCCGTATGAATTTGATTATAATAAAGTGGAAAGGCTCAATAATTTCAACGGTTTGGGAAATCAGACCGGCTGGCTGAAACTCGATAACGGCGAAACGCTGTTTGTGCGTATCACGATCGTCGAAAGAGGCGGCAGGACAACTCCGGCGCTGCAGTTTTCATCGGACGGACTAAAATGGTCTGTAACGTCATTTGAGCTGGCGGGCGTGGATAAAACGAACGCTCCGGCAAATACCGGAAAGAATATATATTTCGTCGGTTTTTCCACGATCAACGGCACGGGCGAGATAGAGAGACTGGAGGACGGAAGATACAGATTCATATACGGCGGATGTACGTCGGAAACTCCCGTCGCTCCTCAGATATTCTATTCAAGCGTCGGATGCGGGGAGTGTATTTTCAGTATTAAATAATAAAGAAGAAAGAATAAAGAATAAATAATAAAAACCGGTGTCCCTTCGGGACGAATTATGCGCCGTACCGGCGCTCTTGGGTGGTCCCACCCCTCATCACCCCCCAAACCCCCTCTTACCCCTCCCTCGGAAATATCCGAGGGGGCGGCGCACGAGCGCGACGGGGAGCCTCCTCTATACAAAAATCAAATAAGGAGCGACTATGAAAAGACAAATAGTAAACGTGATAAATTTCGTCCGCGGGTGCGAGCCGCGGCAGGAAATGGATCTATATACTCCGGTCATTGAACAGATAAAACTGATAAATAAGTACGATCTGCCCGCGACGTTCCTTTTGATGTATGACACGCTCTGCGACGACAGATTCATTGATATACTGTCAAAGAAAAATGAAAAGACAGAACTCGGCGTCTGGCTTGAGGTGGTGCAGCCGCAGTGCGGGGCGGCGGGTGTGGAATGGCGCGGCAGACCGGGTTATCCGTGGGATTATTACGCCAACGCCGGCTTTACCGTCGCGTACAAAAGAGAAGAGCGCGAAAGACTTGTCGACGTTCTGTTTGAAAAATTCAGGGAAAGATTCGGCAAATATCCGCGCTGTATCGGCTCCTGGGCGATAGATGCGTACACGTATGAATATATTTCAAAAAAATACGATATAGACGCCGCCTGCACCTGCCGCGACCAATGGGGCACGGACGGCTATACGTTCTGGGGCGGTTACTATAATCAGGCTTACTATCCCTGCAAAAACAATATGCTTTGCCCGGCGCAGACAAAGGAGCAGCAGATAGATATCCCCGTTTTCCGTATGCTCGGCTCAGACCCGATATATCAGTACGATATGGGACTTGATATAGGCGGCGCCGCGGCTGAATGGCAGGGCGTTGCCACGCTTGAACCCGTTTATGCCGGCAGAGACGGCGGCGGCAATCCCGACTGGGTGGACTGGTATTTAAACGAGAATTTCAGCGGGCGCTGCATAAAATTCGGCTATACGCAGGCGGGACAGGAGAACTCCTTCGGCTGGGG
>JAEEGW010000372.1 GCA_016280525.1 Clostridiales bacterium | reverse complement strand
TTGTCTTCTCCCGCAAAGCTCACGGTGAAAGGCGTGCTTAAATTCTCCCAGTAAAGATATACGTCGCCGACCTCTTTTGTTTCCTTCAAGTCTATCACGTACGCTCTGCCGCTCTTTTCGGCGTCCTTCATTAACGCTATCGCCTCGTCGTCGCTTCTTTCAACAAGCACTTTGTATTCGGATTTGACGATGTGCGCGGGCTCGGGAGACGGTACGCTGCGGTTTTCAACGTCGTATATCACCCGCAGTTCTTTTATTTCCGTGTTTGCTTCCGCACGAATATCCGCGGCGGACGCGGCTGCGAAAAATTTATACTCGCCTTTGTCTATGATATAACGGCTGTTTTGCGTGTCGTAGCTGTATAGATCGTCCGCTGTTATCGAAACCGACAGCGTTTCACTTTCGCCGGGTTGAAGCGTTTTTGTCTTTGCAAAGCCGCAAAGCTCGTATTTCGGCTGTTCAAGCGTGGTTTCGGGCTTTGAAACGTATATTTCCGCCGTTTCTCTGCCGGCGGTTTTGCCTTTGTTCGTTACCGTAACCGTCGCCGTGAACGTGCCGTTTCCGTTTTCTTTTACGGAAAAGCCGGAATACTCGAATTCCGTATACGACAAACCGAAGCCGAACGGATACGCGACTTGCACGTCAAACGTGCCGTAATATCTGTAACCGACGTAAATATCCTCGTAATATACGACCTTGCCGGGGTTGCCGGGAAAATAGAGGTGCGCCGGCGTGTCGCCGTATGAAAGCGGCCAGCTCATCGTCGTTTTCGCGCTCGGATTGACCTCTCCGGAAAGCACCTTTGCAACCGCGTTGCCCGTGTTCTGTCCGGGATAACCGATGAAGATTATCGCGTCGACGAAATCGCGCCACGAGGCGACCTCTATCGGAGAGCCCGTGTTTATAAGCGCCGTGACGGTCTTGCCCTTTGCGTGAAAAGCGTCGGATACGCGCTTTACCATATCGAATTCCGTATCGTTAAGCAGATAATCACCTTTTGACGGGCTGTTGTCCGCGCCTTCCGAAGTGGTTCTTGATATAACTATTACCGCCGCGTCCGCGCCGTCCGCGCACTGCTTTGCGTATTCCTCGGTAACGGCTTTATCTTTTGATTCGTCCGTTTTTGAGTGTTCTTCCGCTCGGCGGAAAACGTTGTTTTTCTCGTCGTACACGGAAAGATTCGCGTTGTTTGAAATGCCCTTTGCTATCGTGACCGACTTTTTGGGCGTAACGCCGCCGGAGCCGTAGCCGCCGAATATCGTTTTGAACGCGCCGTTGCCGAACATGGCTATGCTTGTTCCGTTCTTAAAAGGCAGCGTGTCGTTTTCGTTTTTGAGAAGAACAAGCGTATCCGCCGCCGCTTCTTCGGCTGTTTTGCCGTTTTCCGTAAACTTCACCTTTGTGTTCATTTCAAGTTCTTTGAACGTGGGCGACTGAGCGACGGTATATAGAATATGCTCGCAGCATTTATCAAGCGCTTCCATGTCCACCTTGCCGTTCTTTATTCCGGCAAGTATATTTTTCGCGTCGTCCTTATCGCCCGGCATTTTAAGATCGTTTTGCGCGTTGACCTTGTCTTCTATCGCGCCGGCGGATCCCCAGTCCGACATAACGGCGCCTTCGTAACCCCATTCGTCGCGCAGGATGCCGGTGAGAAGGTCTTTATTTATTGACGCGTACGCGCCGTTCAACTGATTGTATGACGACATTATCGACCACGGCGACGAATTTTTGACCGTTAACTGGAACGGTTTTAAGTATATTTCGCGCAGCGCTCTTTCCGTTACGGCGGAGCTCTCCGAGCCTCTGTTCGTCTCCTGCTCGTTGCCCGCGAAATGCTTCAGGCACGCGCCGGCGCCCGCCGCCTGCATGCCGTTTACGTATGCCGATGCGGAAAACGCGGTGAGAAGCGGGTCTTCCGAGCAGTATTCGAAGTTGCGCCCGCCCAGCACGTTTTTCTGTATGTTCATACCGGGGCCGAGGACTATATCTATGCCGAGCGCAAGCGAATCTCTGCCTATCGCGCCGCCTACGCCGTAAATAAGCTCACCGTCCCAGGATGACGTTATATTCATGATTGACGGATACCAGACCGCCGTATTGTATCTTACGCCCGCCGGTCCGTCGTTTACCGTGATGGAAGGCACGCCGAGGCGTTCTATTTCATACGTTCCGCCCGATGCGCCGACTTTTTTCGGATTGCCTGTACCGGCAACGAGGTGCGCTTTTTCATCGTCCGTCATCTCCGCGACGACGAGAGGTATGGAATCTTCCGTTAGCTGTATAAGCCCGTCTTTGACTTTCAACTCCGCAGTATCAAGCACTGCGCCGTCAGCGTCAGCAAAAGACAAGGTGACGTATATAAGGCCGCTATCAGCCGGAGTATCAAGCTCCGCTTCGCCCGTTATATCAAAAACGTTTTCTTTTGTTTCTCCGTTTTCCGCTTTTGCGGCGACGGTCAGCTTTCCGTCAAGCTGCTCCGGCACGGTCAAAAGGCCGTACGTCAATTTTATTTTATCGGAGACGGATATTGACGTGATCTTTATTTCCGCGCTTTTTATTTCTTCCTCCGGCTCCGTTTCCGCTTCCGTTTCCGTCACGGTCTCCGTCTCCGTAACGGCGGACGTCGTAACGGAGGGCTCGTCCGGTGTGCAGCCCGCTGTCACGGGCAGAAGAAGCGCCAAAAGGCATAAAACTGTCAAACTTTTTTTCATCGTACTGCTCCTTATATTCTTATTTGATTATACTACACAATACCGTTTATATTTCAGCATAGTTTGTATAATATTCTGTAAATTATTTTGACATTGAAAATGGAAAAACAGCGCGTCCGGTGATAAATGCGTCAAAACTGCTTTTTCAGGCGCAAGACGGGCGGATCTTTGACCCGCCCGCTCGGCTTTCCGATGTTTTGATCCTGTCTGAAAACGCTGTATGATTCAACGGGTCTTCATCATCAGATTCTTAAAAATAATATAGCATACTTACTTTGCAACTGCAATTGCAATAACACGCTAATATATTGCAAATACACTTATTTCAGGCGCGGTATAACAGCATACACCGTTCGCTTTACGCATGTTGATGGTTTGCTTTCGCCGTACGGATGATCGGATCTGAAATTACCTGCATTACTTATCACAGTGATAAAACACGAAATTTTATCGTTATTCAATAATTTTTACTTGACATACCCTAAATTCTGTGATATAATACAAGGCAGGAGGATAAAGATATGAAAAAACTGATATTTGTTTTATGCTTTTGTCTGCTCTTATGCGGGTGCGGGACGTCCGGCAAAGAGTATAAAGATGATATAACGTATCCGCTTCAGGATCAAAACGACGT
>JAEEGW010000055.1 GCA_016280525.1 Clostridiales bacterium | reverse complement strand
TTTGAGCCGGCGGACGACGAAATGAAAAAGACGGACGCCGTAAAGTATATAAACAGCCTCGGCATAAGCGAAAAAGCGCGCCTCTGCACGGAGCTTATCATGCTGAAAAAGATAGACGTCACCTCAATTCCGGGTCTTGATCTTTCCGCTATGACGGGGCTCGGCTCCGGCACGATGGGCGAGGCGGAGCTTGCGGGTCTGCTTGATATGTATATGCAGTCGCCGTCGGACGATACACTCGTCACGGTCTACGACAAATACGTTTCAGCCGGCTCATACAGCGACAATATGACCGCTTTCGGCGTCATTTCAACGGACGCTCCGGCTTCCGTTAACATATACGCGGATACGTTTGAGGCAAAGGACAAAATAGCCGACTGCATTAAAGAGTATAATAAAAAAACCTCGGAAGAAAACAAAATAACGTATACGGACTACGTCGGACTTCTCATGTCGTCAATAACGACCATAATAAACGTCGTTTCCTACGTTCTTATAGCTTTCGTCGCGGTTTCGCTCATCGTGTCGTCAATAATGATAGGCATAATCACGTATATATCCGTGCTTGAACGTACGAAGGAGATAGGCATACTGCGCGCGATAGGCGCGTCAAAGCGCAATATTTCCCAGGTCTTCAACGCGGAAACGTTTATTATAGGACTTTTCGCCGGACTGCTCGGCGTAGGCATAAGCGCGCTTTTACTTATACCCGGCAACGCTCTGATACACCATTTTGCCGGCGCGTCGGACGTTAACGCCATTATGCCGATACCCGGCGCGGTAATTCTCGTTGTACTGAGCGTGTTACTCACGTTCATAGGCGGTCTTATCCCGGCAAACAAAGCGTCGCACAAGGACCCCGTCCTTGCGCTCCGAAGCGAGTGATACTGTTCACGGCGGAGGGGGTTCCCAGAGCCAATTCACTCCGCGCAGCGGAAATTCACGGCGTAGGGGTTCCCGAAGCCAATTCACTCCGCGTAAGCGGAAATTCACTTTTTGCACCTTCTTATGAAGTAATTATCGGGAGTATTTTAGTGAAAAAAACATTATTTGCTGTTTTATCGTTTATTTTGATCACGGTGCTGATTTTTACATCGGTATCCTGCTCGGAAACGCCCGCAGTGTCTGTAACTTCCTTGACGGAAACAGAAGCAGATACAGAAAAAACAAACGAACAAACCCTTGCGGAGCTTGTAACGGACGAAACGGCAGAGCAGCAAACCGAAAGTTCAACAGACGAAGAAACGGAAGAAACGGAAACCGAGGAAGCTACGGAAACGGAGCCCGAAAGCGAAGATACCGCGGAAGAAACAAAGGCGGACGAGCCGGATAACGGCGCGTATCAGCTATATAAAACCGCCGCGGAGAAGACGAACGGCCTGACCGATATGCGGCAGATAACGCAGACGGAGCAGAGGATAAAGGTAACGTTCCCCGGTGATCAGACAATCAGCTCAACGTCCTCGGAGTCGTTAGATATAAGCGTCGGCGGCGGCAGATACAAAGGCAAAACGTACGAGAGAGTTGAGGACGACGGGCAGACGCAGACAAAAGAGCAGGAATTTTACGCGGACGGCGACAAAATATATCAAAAAAACGGCGACGGCGGCTATACCGCGTATAATAAAACGGCCTCTGAGGTAAGCGCCGTAAACGCGCTTATTTCAAAGGAAAGCATGCAGATTAACGTACTGCCGGAAAGCGTGTTTTCAAACGCGGAAGTCAAAGATAACGGCGACGGAACAAAGACGGTGAAAGCGGCTCCGTCCGATGCAAGCAACAGCGACGCGCTGAAAAATATAAATGCCCTGCAGAGCGTTTTCGGTATGCTGGGCGCGGAAAACGTTAAATACACCGCAAAAGACGCGGAATACACGTTCACAATATCAAAAGACGGCTATATCGTAAGAGCTGCGGCAAACATGAAGGTTGAAATAAGCATGACGGCAGCGGGAATATCCGTTAAAGCTGTATCAGAAGCGTCAAACGTCGCCGAGCTGATCGACCCCGGGCAGCCGGTAACGGTGGATATGCCGTAAAACTATGAGCTGCGCTGCGCGCAGCGTTATGAGCGCCTGCGGCGCGTTCAGAACGAAGATAAACTCCCTCAGTCATCCGGGAATTTTCCCGGATGACAGCTCCCCCAAAGGAGGAGCCTGCATGCCTTCCCCTTGGGGGAAGGTGTCACGAAGTGACGGATGAGGTACTGCCTCCCTCTTTGAGGGAGGTGTCAACGATAGTGGTTCCCCGACGCGAACTTGAGAGCGTTGGGGGTTCACGTAAGTTGACGGAAGGAGTTTTATGAAAATACTTTGTCAACAAGTTGAACACGGCAGGATCATTTCCTGCCGCGTTTGTTATGTGAAAACCCGAATTTGCCTATGCGTTTGCCGAGCGCGAAATACTCGCCGTGGCTGTACGCCGCAAGTCCCGCTTTTTCCAGACGGAGCTTGCCTTTTTCATCTATTATGGAATCGTCCGCGTTTACGGCAACTATATCGCATATAAAAGCGTCGTGACTGCCTAAGTGGAGAACGTCCGTCACTTTACATTCAAGCGTCAGCGGAGATTCGGCTATCTGCGGACAGCGTATTTCCGTACACGGCTCTTTCGTAAACGACATTTTCGCAAATTTGTCAACGTCGCGCCCCGATCGCACGCCGCACCAGTCGACTTTCTTTATCATAGACGACGGAACGAGGTTTATGCAAAGCTCTTTCGTCCTTGATATTATCCCGTGCGAATGTCTTTCCGGACGTATGGAAACGTACGTTTTTGGCGGCTGTGAGCACATTATACCCGTCCACGCGACCGTTATTATATTCGCCTGCTCGCCCTCGCCGCAGCTCACCGCGACTACCGGCAGCGGAGAAAGCAGCGCGGAGCCTTTCCAAGTCGTTTTGCTCATTTTCCGTCTCCTTTCAGATATGCGCGCAGCATATTTATTTTTTTGCCCATTTCAGTAAAATTGCGTTCGTATTCCGTCATTATATTGTCTTTTGCGTATTCGCTTGCGTGAAGATCCCGCGTCATATCCGTTATCTCAAAGCCGGATAACGTCAGCTCTTCTATTGAAAAATCAAAGAGATTTTCGTCGTCCGTTTTTAAGAATATGCTGCCGTTTTCGGTTAAGATCTGTTTGTAGATATCAAGGAAAGCCCTGTGCGTCAGCCGGCGTTTGGCATACCCTTTTTTCGGCCACGGGTCGGAAAAATTAAGGTAAATGCGGCTGATGCTGCCGGGCGCGAATTTTTCGTTCAATACCGCCGCGTTCATCACCGCGAGCTTAACGTTTTTTAAGTCTTTCGTTTTCGCTTTTTCCGCCGCGAGCATAAGCACGTCCGATATGCGCTCTATCGCTATAAAGTTCACGTCCGGGTTCGCCTCCGCCATCCCGCACACGAAATCGCCTTTTCCGCAGCCTATCTCAAGATGCACCGGATCTGCGTTGCCGAAAGCTTCGGCCGGGTCTTTTATATCCGGCGGAAATATGAATTCCTCACACGCGGCAAGTCTCGCCGCGCCGTTTTTCTTTCTTCTCATTCTCATAGAAGCGGTTCCTTTCGCCCTGTCACGGGTCGATATGAATAATATTAAAATTATTTATTAAAAAATATTTTACCACTATTTTTTTTTATAATTATGTGTTATAATACACCAAAAGCCTTTTTTACGGCTTTTTACATATTGTACCACAGGTTTTATGTTTTTGCAATAACTTACGCAAATAAAGTTTATCATAATTGTAAAGGGGGCAAAGAAACGCTTGGATAATATACTTGACGTAATTGCCGGTAAGCTTAAATCAGCCGGTATGGACGACGCGAGCATCGCGGCAAGCAGGAAGGCCTTGTCAAAAGAGTTTTCCCGTCTGAGCGCGGAAGAGCTTGAGATCAAGCTTGCGTCGGAGGGCGGCGCGGACGGTATAACGGAATCCATACTCAAAAAGTATGAGTCGGTAAAAAAGAAAGCCGCGGACAGCGAGCCGGATAATATCGGTCTTGACGACGATATGTTCTCGGACGAGCCGGAAAATATAAATAAAGGCGCGGATAACGGCGACGCGGCGGCCGAACCGAAGGATGAAGAAAACGATATAGAAAGCATCATTTCGGAAATAGACGGCAAAGAAGATTCGCCGTCGCAGGACGCGGACGAATATTTCAACGACGACGCGGACGTTAAAGTCAAAAAGCCGGAAAAGAAAAAGAACCCGCAGAAACCGGGCGAAGTCCCGGCAAAGGCCGGCGGCAAAAACGTACAGAAAAAGAAAAAAATCAGCGTTAAAAATATGTCGCCGCGCGCTAAAACGGCTTATATCATAGGCCTCGTGCTTCTGATACCGCTGTTAATAATTCTGGTAGTGGCGATAACGCTATTGTTCCTTGCGCTTTACGCGGCGGTCGTCGCGCTCGTGATAGCGTTCTCGGTAGCGCTCGTCGTTATAGCCGCCGTAGGCACGGCGCTGTCACTTATGGCTATAATCTTCGGTATCATTCAGCTCGTGCAGGGCGCCGCGGTGCCGATAGGTCTGTACGAGATAGGTCTCGGCATAGCCGCGGGCGGTATAACCCTCGGCGTATCGATACTGTTATACAATTTCATCGTAAGACTGGCGCCGTTTCTTTTCAAAAAAATGTTTGTGCTTTATAAGTTCTTATTCAGGCAGCTTACAAAGCTTCTCGGATTCGTGAAAGGAGCGTGCAGTAAATTATGAAACCTGTATCACTCATATTTCTTATTATTGCCGTTATTCTTACGATCGTCGGCCTGCTTATGTGCTCGGTCGCCTCGCTTCAGGCAAAGCGCCAGGGCGTCGATCTGTTCGATACGAAGATAGTCAACGGCCAGTCTGAGTCCGAATACGATTTTTCGGAAGACGTCATAGGTAAAATACAGATAGAGGTGAGCGACTGCGACGTCAACATCATCTGCGGCGCGGACAAAAACAAAGTCATAATGAACAACTTCTCATCCGCCGGCTATATCTGCGAGGTGGAGAACAGAGCGCTCGTTATAGAAGACACGGTAAACCTCTTTGATATCACGGATATAATAGAAAACGGAAAAATACGCTTCAAAGGCTTCAGGTACTATCTGCGCGACAGAAAGATAACAACGGGCAGCAAGTCGCTTGACGTGTATATTTCCGACAAGTTCGACATAAAAATAATAGACGTTACGGTAAACAACGGCGACGTCAATATTGCCGGTTACGAAAACAATACGGATTATACCGTAAAAATATCCAAAGGCAAGCTGACCGCGTCGGATATCGTCACCGGGTCCGAGGTCACGGCGACTATTGAAAAAGGCTCCGCAAATCTCTTCCACGTTGCCGCAAAAACGGTAAACGTCACGGTAGACGACGGCAATATAAGCGCGGTACTTTCCGCTAAAGAGATCACGGCGGACGCCAAAAACGGCAGCGTGGTTATTGAAAGCGAAAAAGACTTGTCCGACTACAACTTCGTTTTAAGAGCGCCGGATTCGACCATAACGCTTGAAAGCCTTGTAAAAGCCGGCAACTATATAGCAAACGACGCTCAGCTCACAAGCTTTATCCACGCCAACGCCGGAAAAGGCACGGTAACGGTCAAAACGTACGTCGCGCCGCTTTCTCCCATAGAAAACGAAACGGACGCGGAAACGGCGGATACGGCGGAAACGTCGTCTGATATCACGTCCGCTGTGACAGCCGCGGAATAAAATCACAAAAAAACGCCATACTATCATATCGGACGGAGGCGTGAAATAACTCCGCCGGAAAGGAAATTCGATATGGTAGTTGTAGATAAAACGGCGCTTACGCTGGCGATAATCGGTGCGCTCAACTGGGGCAGCATCGGTGTGTTCGGGTTTGATATTGTAGCCTGGATATTCGGCGGGCAGGATTCGATAGGCGCGAGGATAATATATACCGTCGTCGCGCTTGCCGGTATCTGGTGCATATCCGTGCTGTTCAGGTCATGGCGCGGTATTACGGAACGTGATACCGATGATGAAACGGCTGCGTTTGACAGGCAGACAAGATAAACTTTTCGTCCGGCAGCTCTTTGCCGGACGATGTTTTAAGGAGCAGTAATGCAAAAGCTTACGGAAATGCTGCAAAGATCCGTGGCGGACGGTACGTTCATACGTGCCGTCTGCTCCGGAAAATTTGACAAAACGGTAAAAAAATGCGTTTTTACCCCGGCTGAAAGAAAAAGCGGGCCGGTAATACTGCAGGAACGCTTCATGCCGGACGGCAAAGCGCTTCATTCGTTCTGCGGCTGCGATAATTTTGCGCAGGTGCTTTCCGATATATCGGTCTCGTACAAGCAGACGGATATATTCTGCGGGGATTTTACAGCCTCCGTCCTGCGCTCAAAAAAAGGCGCGGTGCATATAAGCTACGGCAAAGGCGCAAAAGCGCCGGCGGAAAACAAGCCGGATAAAAACTACATATTATCACCCGATAAAAAGTACGATTTTCTTGTTATGCTCGGCATACAGGACAAAAACGGCAGAGTGTACGATAAAAAACAGAGCAAATTCCGGCAGATAAACAGGTTCTTGGAAATTGTTAAGGACACTTTAAGCTCGCTTCCGGAGGACGACCTCACCGTATGGGACCTCTGCTGCGGCAAAAGCTATCTTTCGTTTGCCGTGTATTATTATTTCCGGTATATACTTGACAGACAAATCACGATATACTGCGTTGACAGAAAAGAAGACGTTATAAAAGAATGCGCCGGATATGCTGAGCAGCTCGGCTGGGACGGTATGAAATTCATCTGCGGTGATATTTTCAAAGTTCTGCCGGATAAGACAGCGGAGCTCGTCCTGTCGCTTCACGCGTGCGATACGGCAACGGATATGGTCTTATCGGAAGCCGTGCGGCGCGGCGCGAAGGTGATACTTTCGTCCCCGTGCTGCCAGCACGAGCTTGCGTCGCAGATAAAAAACGAAGAACTCTCGTACATACTGCGCGAGCCGATTTTAAAGCAAAAGCTATCCGTCGTTATTACGGACGCGCTGCGCTGCCGGCTGCTGTACGCCGGAGGCTATAAAGTCACCACGCTTGAATTCATTGACCCCGAAGACACGCCCAAAAACCTTATGATAAGGGCAGAGAAAACGTATATCCCCAAAAAACTCCGCGCCAACGCGTTAAAAGAATACGACGGGATATGTGAAAGCCTGAACGTCAGACCGTCCATGAGACGGCTGCTTGACGGATTTTTATCCGATCTGATAGAAGGAGATATGTGATGAAAAACAAAAAGCTGATAATTATGATAGCGTTAGTATCGGCGCTTTGCCTTACGCTGTCCGCCTGTGTTTACTGGTATCTCAATATCAATTCCATGAGCCGTCTTTTGCCGGATAACAAGGATCTGACGGATTCCGAGCAGACCTATATAAACAAAGTCGGCGAGCCGGACTGGAAATCTTATCTTATAACGTATTTCCTTATGCTGTTCATGCTTATCGGGGTGATAGCGATCTGGATAGCGGTCATAAATCCCGATAAACGCGGCTCCGCCGTCGCTATGATGATGCAGCTGTTTTCGCTCATCCTCATGGTGCTGATATTCAAGGGGATTTTAGACAAGACGAGCAAGTTCTTATATCACAAAGGACTTTATACGGCGTCGCTCGTATTTATGCTGTTCTCGTTCATCCTGCTCATAGCTTACGCTCTGCTTCTCGGCAAAAAGAACGAAAACAACGCGCAGAAAGAGCTTTCCGAGATAACGGAGAAGAGAAAGAACACAAAGATAACCGTGCTTGACAAATGCACGCTCACGGTCGGAGATATAGATTTTTCGCCGCTTGACGCTTTAGGCAACACGGAATATTTTGATATTTTAACAAAAGAAGAGATAATAGAGCACTGCAAGGATTCGGACGTCATACTTTGCAACAAGGCCGTGATAGATAAAGAGATAATGGAAAACTGCCCGAAGCTCTGCTACATAGGTCTGTTCGCGACGGGTTATAACAATATTGATATCGAAGCGGCAAAAGAGCGCAATATCGCCGTGTGCAACGCGCCGGGCTATTCAACGGATTCCGTCGCGCAGCTCGTTTTCGCGTATATTTTAAATCACACGACTTCGCTTGACAAATACAACGAATCAACGCATAACGGCGAATGGATAAAATCGCGCGCTTTCGCGTATTTCCCGTATCCGATAAACGAGCTCAAAGGCAAAACGCTCTGCATCATAGGCTACGGAGCGATAGGAAAAAAGGTAGCGAAGCTGGGCGACGCGTTCGGTATGAAAATACGTATCGCCACAAGAACGGCGCCGGAAAACTGCCCCTATCCGCTGATAACGGTAGACGAGGCGTTTGAATCAGCCGATTATCTTACCGTCCACTGTCCGCTTACAGAGCAGACGAAAGGACTTATAAACGCACAAAGACTAAAAAAGATGAAACCGACTGCGTACGTTATAAACACAGCGAGAGGCGCCGTTGCGGATGAACTCGCTCTGCGTCAGGCGCTTGATGAACATATAATCGCCGGTGCTGCGTGCGACGTGCTGACCGTAGAGCCTATGCGCGAGGACGATCCGCTCATAGGCGCGGAAAATCTTACGCTCACGCCGCATATAGCCTGGGCGTCGTACGAGTCGAGAGTACGTCTTATATCGCTCGTCGCCTCAAATCTCAAAGCGTACCAGAACGGCATACCGGTAAACAAGGTCAATGGATAACATAAAATACGAAAACATAGCGGAAAACGTAAGCATAGCGCAGGACAGCCGCGGGCTTCTGCTCACGACGGACGCGTGTTTGCTTTCCGCTTTCGTTTCAAAAAACGCAAAGCAGAACGCCTGCGAGTTAGGCGCGGGCAGCGGTATCATTTCCGCCATGCTTTTGCTTGACAAAAAAATTAAATCTTCCGTATGCGTTGATTTTCAGCCGGAGATATGCGGAATAGCGGCGCAGAACGCAGAAAAAAACGGCTTATCTGACAAAATGACGGTCGTCTGCGCGGACGTGCTTGACTATAAAGCGGAAAAGAAGTTTGACACAGTCATATCAAATCCGCCGTATTTCAAATCGGGAGACGGGCGCAGAAACGAACGCGAGCAGGACAGATTAAGCCGGCACGAAAGCACGGCGACGATATCGGATTTCGCCGCCTGCGCGTTCAGGATCTTAAAGGACGGCGGAACAGCGTATTTCTGCTACACGCCCGGGAGATTATCCGAGCTTTTATGTGCGTTATCAAATTCAGACCTTGAGCCGAAAAAGCTGATAACGGTATATCCCACGGCAGATCACAAACCGTCTTTGGTTCTGGTATCCGCAAAAAAAGGCGCGGAGCCGGGGATGGAGTGTTCGCGCCCGCTTATAATTTACAAAGACAAAGCCGGCGGAGAGCTTACGGAAGATTACAAACGGATAAAGAAAGAAAACAGGATAAAGTTTTAGTATGGGTGAAAAGTTTATACACGCCAAAGGCGTAAGAGTAAACAATTTAAAGAACATAGAGGTAAAAATACCGAGGGACAAGCTCGTCGTATTTACCGGCGTTTCCGGCTCCGGCAAGTCGTCTTTGGCTTTTGATACGCTGTACGCGGAAGGTCACAGACGCTTCGTCGAGTCGCTGTCCGCATACGCGCGTATGTTTTTGGGGCAGATGGACAAGCCGGATATCGATTTTATAGAGGGACTTTCCCCGTCTATTTCAATAGACCAGAAAACGACGTCCAAAAACCCGCGCTCGACCGTCGGTACGGTAACGGAGATATACGATTATCTCCGTCTTATATTTGCGCGCATAGGGATCCCGCACTGTCCCGTCTGCGGCAAAGAGATACGTATGCAGACGACGGACACGATAATATCAAAAATATTATCACTTGCACCCGGCACGCGTTTTGAAGTCTGCGCTCCCGTCGTTCGCGGCAAAAAGGGCATGCACAAAAAAGTGTTTGAGGACGGCAACAAAGCCGGCTACGCCAGAGTCCGTGTTGACGGGAATATGTACGATATAACGGAAGACATAGAGCTTGACAAAAATATAAAACACAATATTGAAATAATAGTTGACCGTCTTATTATGAAAGACGGCATAAGACCGCGACTTGCAGACTCCGTTGAGAGCGCGCTGAAATTGGCCGATGGCAATTTGCTTATAAGAGTTTCGGGCGAAGAAGAGCAGACCATGAGCTTTTCGCAGAATTATGCCTGTGAGGAGCACGGCATCAGCTTCGGCGAGCTGCAGCCGCGTATGTTTTCATTCAACGCCCCGTACGGCGCGTGCGAAAAATGCAGCGGCCTTGGCATGAGCCTCACCATTTCACCCGCTAAGATAATCCCTAACAGAAAACTGCCTCTG
>JAEEGW010000371.1 GCA_016280525.1 Clostridiales bacterium | reverse complement strand
GAGCTGCCCCCTCAATCTCGTTAAGAGATTGGCGGGAGGGTTAAGGGGGGTATGGGGAGTTTGTCGAGGGGTTCCCCGTTGCGAACACTGTGAGCAATGGGGGTTCACGAGAGGGGTGGGCACTCCCCCATATAACAAATCGTCCCGAAGAAGGGGTTCCCCGACGCGAACTTGAGAGCGTTGGGGGTTCCCGTAGGGACACCGATTTTTATTCTTTATTCTTTCTTATTTATTATTTATCCTTTATCCTTTGACGGACGACCGATGGTCGCCCCTGCAAGCGGGTCGCAGTCTTCTTAATTCTTAATTCGCTTGACCGCCCGTAAAGCAAAAAATTTAAAATTTAACGACATATTTTATAAAATATCTCTTGAAATCTTTCCGATTATGATATATACTAATATGAATTCAAATAAAAAACATGGGTAGATCACCCGGACAGGAGAAATAAACATGAACGTACTTGTTGTAAACGCTGGCTCCTCGAGCCTTAAGTATCAGCTTTTCGACACCAACACGGACACCGTCCTTGCAAAAGGTATATGTGAGCGCATAGGCACTCAGACACCTAACGGTATCGGCGCCGAAGGCAAGATCGAGCACAGAAAAGGCGATTCCCCCAAAATAGTAAAAGAGATCCCGATGCCCAACCACGCGGTAGCCACGAAAATACTCGTTGACACGCTTACCGATCCCGAAATTGGCGTTATTAAGGATATGAGCGAGATAGAGGCTGTTGGTCACCGCATAGTTCACGGCGGTCCGTACTTCTATGAAAGCGTTCTCATCACGGACGACGTTATTGCAAAGCTTGAAAAATGCGTAGACTTCGCGCCGCTTCACACGGTCCCGCACCTTATGGGTATAAAAGGCTGCACCGCCGTTATGCCTAACGTACCGCAGGTCCTCGTATTCGACACCGCTTTCCATCAGACCATGCCGGAAGAGGCTTATACTTATCCGCTTCCTTATGAGCTTTGCGAAAAATACAAGATCCGCCGCTACGGCGCGCACGGCACGTCCCACCGCTTTGTCTCCGGCGAGATGATAAAGATAATGGGCGGCAAAGCCGAGGGCACGAAGATAGTCACCTGCCACTTAGGCAACGGCTCTTCCATTTCCGCCGTAAAAGACGGCAAGATACTCGACACGAGCATGGGTCTTACCCCGCTTGACGGTATAATTATGGGCACGCGCTGCGGCGCGATCGACCCGGCTATCGTTCCGTTCGTCATGGAGAGAGAGGGCTACACCCCCGCGGAAATGAGCGAGATAATGAACAAGAAGAGCGGTTTCTTAGGCGTTTCCGGTCTGTCCTCCGACAGCCGCGATATAGAAAAAGCGGCGGCTGAGGGCAACCCGAGAGCTCAGCTCGTAACGAAGATAACCGCGTATCAGATAAAGAAATTCATCGGCGCTTACACCGCGGCGATGGACGGCATAGACGCGCTCGTATTCACCGCAGGTTTAGGTGAAAACAATCCCGAACTGCGCAGCAGAGTATGCGCCGGCCTGTCCTTCCTCGGCATCAAGATAGACGAGGAGCTCAACGCCGTATCGCATCACCAGCCGAACATAGTAAAGCTTTCCACGGACGAATCAAAGGTCCTCGTATACCTCATCCCGACAAACGAGGAAAAGGTCATAGCACAGGATACCGAGCGTCTTGCAAGGGAATTTCTTGCAAAATAAGCTGATTTAACAAAAAAACACGGTCCCTCATATCATACAGCAGTATGACAGGAGGGATCTTTTTATGCCTAAACAAGAGTATTTCGCCGCCGCGAACACCGCGGACGGATTCATAAGCTGTTTTGACCGGATATTCGACCCGTCAAAGCTTGACGATCTTTATATAATCAAAGGCGGACCGGGCACGGGAAAATCTTCCGTGATGCGCCGCGTCGCCGAGGCCGCGGAGAAGCGCGGTCACGGCGTCGAATACTATTACTGCAGCTCCGACCCGTCCTCGCTTGACGGTATTCTTATACCGAAGCTTTCTTTCGGTATGCTTGACGGCACGTCGCCGCATATGACGGATCCGGCGTATCCCGGCGCGGCGGACACGATATTCGATATCTACCCGTATCTGAACACAAAACTGCTTAGACAAAGAAGAGAAGATATCATAACGCTGACGGACAAAAATAAGCTGCTGCACCGCCGTTCCGCCGCTTACCGAAGATTTGCGGGCGAAGCGGAGAGGGAAGCGTCGTCACTTATAGAAACGTGCGTCGACATACAAAAACTTACGTCCGCGGTAAACAGAGCGGCGTCGGTCAAAGGCGGGCAGGGCATCGCGGAGCACCGCCAGATATCCGCGTTTTCAACGAAGGGCAAGGTGACGTTGCAAACGTTTGAAAATGAGGCAAAAACGAAGATCGGCGTCTGCGACGAACACGGCTCCGCTTATATTTTTATGAACGGGCTGAAAAACGCGCTTATAAAAAAACGCGTGCCGTTTTATTACAGTCTCGACACACTTCTGCCCGGCAGATGCGAAGCGATACTCATAAAGAACAGCGGAGAATATTTCAGCATCACGGGCAGGATGGCGGATACGGACAGAAACAACTACGATAAACTCATAAATATGAAAAGGTTTATAAAAACCGACATTTTAAAAGACGTCCGCGGCAGACTGCGCCTGTGTGAAAGGATACGCGACACGCTCGAAAACGAAGCGCAGCGCCTTATATCGGAGGCGGGCAGAGTACATGACAGACTTGAAGCAGTATATAACGGCGCGGTGGATTTTGACGGCATAAGAGCGGCGGCGGACAGGGTTATTGAATTAAGAATTAAGAATTAAGAATTCAGGGAGGTATCTCGACGCCTCGCTTGTAGGGGCGACCATTGGTCGTCCGCATAAAACAGACAAATCAATGTAGGGGCGACCATTGGTCGTCCGTAAAGAATAAAGAATAAATAAGAAAGAATAAAGAATAAAAACCGGTGTCCCTACGGGACGAATATGGGTGGTTTCCCACCCCTCACGGGAACCCCCGTTGCTCACGATGTTCGCAACGGGGAACCCCTTTGCTCGGCTTCGCCGAGAACCCCCCAT
>JAEEGW010000370.1 GCA_016280525.1 Clostridiales bacterium | reverse complement strand
TACGGAATACAAGTGCAGCCGCTGCGGCGCGACGGAGAAGAGAGACCCGACCGAGTACACGGGCAGCGGTATAGAACTGCCGATTATAGAGCTGGACTGATGAGACTTTTTGTTGCCGTAAAGCCGGACAATAAAACGCTGTACGCGCTGTCTTTGATACAGGAGCAGATGAAGAGGCAGGGGGTGCGCGGAAATTACAGTCCGTGCTCAAACCTGCATATAACTCTTGCGTTCATAGGCGAATACGGCGATCCGGCAAAGGTTCTTGACGTTATGAAAACGGTGAGATTCTCTCCGTTTGAGCTGTCGCTGCACGGTACGGGCAATTTTAACGATCTGTATTTTGCGGATATAGAAATATCGGAAAATATGAAAGCGTACGTTTCCGCTCTGCGCGCGGCGTTTGACAAAGCGGGCATACCGTACGACAAAAAGAAATTCACCCCGCATATAACGCTTTTGCGCCGCGCGGGCAAGCCGGTCACGCGGGATATCATAACGGTGAAAAACACCCGTATGACCGCGGACCGCGTTTATCTTATGCGTTCCGACAGAGGAGAAAACGGCATGATATATACGCCGCTCGGTTTTGCGGCAAAAGATGAAACGCAAACGAAATAAAAAAAGAGCTGTCGCATTTGCGGCAGCTCTAATGAATTGCGCCTTGGTGCAATTCAATTCATGACGGTATGACCGTCAATTCATGATGCGCAAGCATCAATTCATGGCGAAGCCAATTAATTAAAAACAAAAATCTGCTGTAAGCTATGAATAGCGCCTCAAACGGCGCATGAATTGTGTCTTTCGACACATGAATTGCCCTACGGGAACCCCAGATGCTCATCAATTCGCATCGGGGAACCCCTAAGGCGTGAATTGTCCTGACGGACGTGAATTGTCCCGTACGGGACATTAAAAGGGCTGTCGTTTGATGCGACCGCCCATTTTATATCATCCGAACATATCGTTGAAACTGCCGGAATCCTCGCTGTCCGTCTCGTCGTTTATCATACCCGGCTCATCCGTTTCCGTCGTCTGCATTTCGCTTAATTTTCTGAAAAGCGCGACGACGTCTTTATTATTTATATCGCCGTCGCCGTTTATGTCGCAGTTTTCTTCAAGACATTTGATATTCGAGCCGCTGACGTGCCGGAAAAGCGTCGCCACGTCTTTGTTGTTCACCTCGCCGTCGCCGTTGGCGTCGCCCAAAAGAAACGCTCTAGCGCATATAACGGCGCAGAGAAGAAGAGAAGCGGCGGCTGTAACGGAAATGATCTTTTTCACGCCGAATTAACCGAACAGAGCGCCGAAATCGGCTGAATCTTCGCTTTCATCCTCGTATACGGACATATTTCCCGTATCTATGGACGTATCGGGTACCGTCTCCGATACGGCGGAGGCTTCCGTTTTTTCTTCAGTTTCGCTTTCGTTACTTTCGTTTCCGCATCCGCACAGCAAAACCGCCGCGCAGATAAGAAACGGAATAAATACAAACAAAAATTTTTTCATATCATAACCGACCTTTCCATATCACTCTAACCGAAATCCAGCGCAAAATCAACCGGGGTTTTGAAATTTTTTGTAAAAACATTTATATCCCACCGGATTAAAATATAGTTAACAAATAAATCGCGTTTATTTTGCAGACGCGTGTTTTTTAATTCATATCATTATTCAACATTATGATATAATGAAATCAATAAAATCTGTAATAAATCTGTTTTCTGCAAGGAGATAGAGAATGAGAAAAAAAGCTGTATTGATCCTGTCCGCCGTGATGACGCTGTCGCTGCTCGCCGCGGCGGTCCCCGTCAGCGCGGCAGGCGCCGTTAAAGTCAAGATAATAATGATAGGGCGCGACCCCGTAATGCAGACCGTAACGTCGGAGAGCGTGAGCATAGTGAAGCTTACCCAGAACGGCGAAAACGCGGTCGCGACGACCGTGGGAGGCACCGACCAGTGGGTAAGCGTCAGCCTGCCCGATATCGACACCAACGTATACGATTCGTTTGTCATCAAATACAAGGCGAGCGGAACGGCATACCACAACGGTATCTATTTAAAGGGCAGAAAATTCAACACCTCGTATTCTGCAACGGAGGGAACGTACGCGGCGCACAATTTCATCTCCGACGGGAACTGGCATACAAACGAGTATTCGATACAGTCAAGCTTTCCGGCAATGATGACGTACCCGCTCACCGGCGTGCGCATACCCGTATGCAGCGAGGCGGGCAACACGTTTGAAATTGAATCCATAACGTTCAAGAGTTCGGCTTACTATGAGTCAACGGACGAGATCCCGGCGCAGTCCGGCAAGGTCTTCAGCGGCTGGTATACGGATACGACCTTTACCGAAACGGCTTCTTCCGCGCCGGCTTACGCCAAATTCGTCGACAAAAACGTGCATAAGGTAAAATGGCAGATAAAAAACGGCGCGCCGGGACAGAGCGGCACGGCGGATATAAGATTCGTCACCACGATAGACAGCCTTGATTACAGAAACGCCGGATTTGAGATAACGTATGAGGGCAAGACCGTCAGCGTTTCTACAAAGAAAGCTTTCAAGCAGCTCAAAGCCGGCGGAGAGGATATTTCTCCCTCGGCGTTCTCGGCGCAGTCACAGTATTTCGTGACGTTCGTTCTGACAGACGTGCCCGCCGCGGCGCTTGACAGATCATTTACCGCAACAGCGTTCTGGACGACGCCCGAGGG
>JAEEGW010000054.1 GCA_016280525.1 Clostridiales bacterium | reverse complement strand
TACGATATAAACGACGACGGCGTTATAGACAATAAAGACGTCGTGTCTTTGTTCAGATCACAGAGCACTATAAAGCCGACTTACGAGCCGACGCCAAAAGAATATTTCGGCTTTGATCAGAAGTCCGACGGAACTTACGGGATAAGACCGGCGGATATAAACGACCTGCCGGAAACGCTTGTAATACCGGAGACGTATAACGGCATGCCCGTAACGTCGATAAGCGACGGGGCGTTCCAGGGATGCACCTGCATAATCGTTATAATCATCATCGGATCAGTTCAAAATATAGGAGCGCACGCGTTTGACGGCTGTGTGAATTTGAAGGAAGTCGTTATGCCAAAGAGCCTGCAAACCGTCGGCGAATACGCCTTCAGCGGATGCAGCAAGCTTGAGAGCGTTACGTTCTCCGGCTCCGTTATAAGCATAGGAAAAGGAGCGTTTTCGGACTGTGTAAACCTTGAAAGCGCAAGCCTGCCCAACAGCGTGACGGAAATAGGCGCAAACGCGTTTTACAACTGCACTTCGCTTAAAAACGTTTCGCTCGGCAGAGAACTGAAGACTATAGGCGAGGGTGCTTTTGCATACTGTATCATAATAATCATAATCATAATCCCGGAAAACGTTGAATTTATCGGAGAGGACGCGTTCGCGTACTGTTCGAGCCTTAAAACTGTCGTACTTGGAGGCTCGCTCACGGTCATAAGCGACGGCGCGTTCCGAGGCTGTGAGAGCCTGCAAAGCATAGACATCCCGGACAGCGTAACGGAGATAGGCGCAAACGCGTTTTCAGACTGTACCTCGCTTGAAACCGTGACGATCGGCTCAAACGTAGTCCGCATAGGCGACGGAGCTTTCTCCGGCTGTATTCTCATAGTGATCATCATAATCCCGGCAAACGTAAGATCAATAGGAATAAACGCATTCGACCTCTGCACGGCGTTGACTCAGATCATATTCGAGACGCTTGAAGGCTGGTACGTTGACGGCTCTCCGGTCTCGGTATCCGATCTCTCCGACCCCGAAAAAGCGGCGGAGCTGATTATGTCTATATATGCAGGAACAGAATGGATAATAAAGCCTACACCCACGTCTAACGAATACTTTGAATTCACTTTGCTTGAAGATGGTACGTATGAAATTAAGGCAAAAGACAGATACAATATGCCTAAAAGCATTGTCATTCCGGAAAAATACAACGGAAAACCCGTAACGTCAATAGGTAATTATGCGTTCTACAGCGATAACGATGATGTGTTCCACGGCGGTTGCAAAAGTCTTGAAAGCGTGACGATACCGGACAGTGTAACGTCAATAGGCGAAGCAGCGTTCTCCGGATGCAGCTGTCTTACAAGCGTGACGATACCGGATAGCATAACGTCGATAGGTGAGCGGGCATTCGCATACTGCGGCAGGCTTACTAATGTTTCAATAGGAAAGTGGGTGGAGAACGGTAGACTTTCAGACATTGGATTATCATCATCTGTACAAGAGATAATTATTAGAGACGGCGTAACGTCGATAGGTGATTTTGCGTTCTACAATTGCAGCAAGCTTATAAGTGCGACACTGCCGGACAGCGTAACCTCAATAAATGATGCAGCGTTCTACAATTGCAGCAGCCTTACAAGTCTGAATATACCGGACAATGTTACATCAATAGGCGAAGCAGCGTTCTCCGGATGCAGCAATTTGACTTATAATGAATATGATAATGCGTTGTATTTAGGAAATGCTAATAATCCGTATGTTGCACTGATCAAAGCAAAAAACACGGCGATAACAAGCGTTATTATTAACGAAAAAACAAAGATAATTGCTTTCATTGCGTTCGGCGGTTGCAGCAGTCTTACAAGCGTGAACATACCGAACACCGTGACGTCAATATGTGGATATGCGTTCGGCGGTTGCAGCAGTCTTACCAGCGTAACGATACCGGACAGTGTAACGTCTATAGGTGATTATGCGTTCTATGAGTGTAGCAGTTTAATGTATAATACATACGATAACGCATTGTATTTAGGAAATACAGATAATCCGCATGTTGTACTAATCAAAGCAAAAGGGGCGTCTATAACAAACGTTATTATTAATGAAAAAACAAAGGTAATTTGCGATCATGCGTTCTCAGATTGTAGAAAACTAACAAGTGTGGCAATTCCGGACAGCGTAACGTCGATAGGTATTGGGATGTTCTCTGACTGCAACAGTCTTGTAAGTATAACTGTATCAGAAGGTAATAAAAAATATCACTCAGACGGCAACTGCATAATTGAAACAGAAAGCAAAGCACTTATCGCCGGTTGCAATAACAGTGTGATACCTGACAATGGTAGTGTAACGTCAATAGGTAGTGAGGCGTTTTACTTTTGCAGAAGTCTTACAAGTGTGATAATACCGGACGGCGTAACATCAGTAAATGATTATGCTTTCTCCTGCTGCAAAAGTCTTGCAAGTGTGACGATACCGGACAGCGTAAATCTACTAAGCTATGGGGCATTCGACAACTGCGACCAGCTAACAAGTATAATATATACCGGGACAAAAGCGCAATGGATTAGTATTACAATGTATTATAGTTGGGATGATTTTACTGGAGAGTATACCATTCACTGTACCGATGGGGATTTGGCAAAAGGCGAGAGTTAAAAAATACGGAATAAGAAAAGGGCTGCTGCGGCAGTCCTTTTTGAGTTATGAGTTTAGAACTATAAGTTTAGAGTTGTATGGTGGCAGCTCGATGAACCGATTGCCTCCCTCTTAGAGGGAGGTGTCAACGTAGTTGACGGAAGGAGTTCTCAGGTGAGGAAAACTCCCTCAGTCGGCAAAGCCGACAGCTCCCCCGAAGGAGGAGCCTTTTTCTTTGCCTTCTCCTTTGGGGGCGCGACGCGTTAAGAAAACTCCACGGTGTGGAGTTTTTAGCCAAAGCGGTGAAGCGATCTGTGATCGCGAACCGGGCAGGGGGGACCGCTTGCGGTGGAT
>JAEEGW010000369.1 GCA_016280525.1 Clostridiales bacterium | reverse complement strand
TCTTTATCATATTGCCCGTGTTTTTGCGCACCCATTCGTTCACGTCGGAAATAACGGTCTGCCGGTCAAATTCTTTGAGCTCCGCGCCGTACATTTCCGACGCCAGCCTGTATCCGTCCTTCAGCTCCGGCAAGTCCCGCCGTCTCCAGACAGAATCCGCGACTTTGAGCGAATCGTCGGGCGCCGAGGGATATTTACCCGGATCATCCCTGTAACCGTCCTTCATCAGCTCGCTTTCATGCTCAAAATACTCGACAAAACGGTTGAACTTTTTGATATAGTCCTCAAAAACCGCTTCGTCCGGGCAGACGGCGTTCAGTATCTGCTCTTTCGTCTTCCCGTCGGCGCCGGCAAGCGAAAGGCCGAGCGCGTATTTGAGCGAGATAGGGGAAACGACGAAGTTTCCGGCCGTGCCGGATGCTACGAAATTCAAAAGATCCGTGTCAAAGCGCGCAAGAACGTCCTCCGGCTTCGCCGCGGCGGGCTGTGTTTCCGCCTCCGTCTCAGCCTCCGTCTCCGTTATAACGGCGGTTTCCGTAACCGTTTCTTCTTTTTCCGGGGCGGTCTCTGCCTTTTCCGTCACGGCGGGCGCCGGTGCGTTCATACACGACGAAAGAAGAAGCAGCACGCATAAAACGGCGCACAGAGCTTTGATGATCCGTTTTGATATTTTCATATTCTTTTTTCCTTTCTTCGTATGACCGGCGCCCGCAATAACGTCTTATCCCTCCCGCTTTCTCCGCGCCCCCTCAAATCTTCGATTTGATGGGAGGGGCCGAGGGGTTCCCCGTTGCGAATTTATGAGCAACGGGGGTTCCGGAGGGGAAGAGGGGGCTTGGGGGGTGTTGAGGGTGGGACCACCCAAAAGCGCCGTCAGGCGCACAATTCGTCGCGCAGGGACACCGATTTTTATTCTTTATTCTTTCTTCTTTATTCTTTATGTCGGGCGATCAATGATCGCCCCTACAAGCGGGGCGTCGAGGCGTCGCCTCCTACCGGTCTGAATTCTTAATTCTTAATTCTTAAAAGTATATTCTCCCGACCCGACCGTCGTTTCAACCCCGCCGAACTTCACGATGCATTTCGTATTCGCGGGTACGGTGACTTTCAGCGTGTCGCCGTTTCTGTCCGAGACGATAAGTCCGTTCACCGTCTTCAGCTCTGCATACACTTTTTCCGGTGCGCCGGTAAGACACGGGGAAATCTCAAAGCTCTTGAATCCCGGCTGCACGGGTTTTATACCGGCCAGCTGAGCGTAATACATATACGCAAAGCCGCTGTGCATCGGGTGATCATAAGACGCTACCTCGGTTTTCATACCCACCGACTGCATGTTAAGACACTCCCAGAGCGACGTCGCGTTATCGTCGAGCATCGTGCCGAAATCGTAGAACGTACGTCCGAACATTATCTTCATCGCGTCCTCGCCGAGGCCCGTTTCATAAAGCATCGGGAGCAGATATTTGTTGCCGAAAATGCCCGTGGTCATAACGAATTTATCGTCGACTATCATATCGTGCGTCGCTTTTACGAGCGCGTCTCTGTCCTCCTCGGGAACGACGTGCAGAAGCCACGCGCAGGCGTTTGACGCCTGATATCCGTAGCTGTGTTTTTCCTTGTCGTAGAAATTGCGGTTTATGGATTCCTTTATCTTCGCGGCAAGCGCTCTGTACGGCAGACCGTCGTAACCGAGCAGTTCCGATACCTTTTCCATTATCACCGTCGTTTCATAAAACATGAACGTTGAAGAGTGTTTAACGGGTATGCGGCGCTCCGATTCGTGACCTACCGGCGGGCACCAGTCGCCCAAGCCTTCCGAGATTATCAGGTCTTCGCTTCTGTTCTTCTCGTGTTCTATCCAGTCGCACATGTACCGATAATTCTCTTCCAATACGGCTTTGTCGCCGCAGAGCATATACAGTTTATACGGGATTATGACCTGCGCGCAGCCCCACAAAGGCGTGCCGAAGCCGCAGGTGCGTTTGCCGGGCGCTATCATCGTCCAGTCGCCGTAGACGTCGCGGCTCGTTCTTATGTCGCGCAGGTATTTTTCGTATGACGCAGCCATATCGTAGTTATACATAGCCGTATCGCACACGACCTCCGCGTCGCCAAGCCAGCCGCATTTTTCACGCGCCGGGCAGTCCTCGGGAAAACCGTGGTAATTTGAGCGTATCGTCCGCATCATGACGGTCTGCAGATTGTTTAAATCGTCCGACGAGGTCTCTATTTTTCCTGTCGTATCAAAATCCGTGCTTATCGCAAGGCCCTCTATCATCTCCGGCTGCGGGTCTCTGCCGTAGAAGCCCGTGACCTCCACGTAGCGGAAGCCGTGCCAGTTGAAGTCCGGCGTCCATTCCTCGCCCTTTTCGCCGGAGCAGATATAAATATGCTGCTGCTGGCAGTAAACGTGATAAACGCCCGTTGATCTGTAGTCAAGCTGGCCGTTTTCGTCCACCGTCTCCGCAAAGCGCAACACGTACGTCGCGCCTTCCGCGCTGTGCGGCGGGCGCAGAGTGACCGTGCCGGCGTAGTTTTCGCCCATATCGTAGACCCAGAGGCCGCTGTCCTTGCCGTGTATCTGCTTTATCGCTTTCGGTTTTATGCGTCTTATAACGCGGCAGGGCGGCATTACCGCGCCGTGAAGGGAGCCTTTCGGCACCGTGTCCGCGACCGCGGGGCGCAGATCTTCGTCTTTGAAGCCGTAGGTGCACCAGCCGGGTGTCTCACGCCGCGCGTCGTGTATCTCGCCGCCGTGGGCGTTTGACAAGATCGTCGGCGAATACATGGTCTGCCAGCTTTCCGGCTCGGTATATATAACGTCCTCTTCCCCGTCGTCATATTCTATGTTCACCTGCGCGAAGCAGCATATATCGCCGTATTTGAACACCTTGTTCGCCCATACGCGGCTCTGCGCGTAAAAGCCTTCTCCGCAGTGCACGCCTACGCAGTTCTGCTCTTTTATTTGCTTCGTTACGTCGTACGCTCTGTAAAGCACTTCCTTTTCGTAGTTCGTAAACGGCGCGTCGTAAAATACGTTGTCGACCCTCTCGCCGTTTAAATACAGCACGCCGTAGCCGAGACCGGCGACGTACGCCGTCGCGCGTTTCACGGGCTTTTCACAGACGAAATCGCGCCTGAAATACACACACGCGCCTTCAATATGCTTTGCGGGCTTAATAAAGCCGCCTTTTATCTCCGGCTCGACGGCGAAAAAGCTCTCGCCGAAACATTCGCCCGCGCTTGTCTTTGCCGTTACCTCAACCGTATAGAGTTTTCCCGGCAGAAATTCCGCGTCCGCGGTTATATCCACCGTGTTGTCCGTGTTTTCTTTCTTTTCCCATACGGGCTCGCCGTCAAGAAAAACGGTTAAGGAATAGCCCGTCTGCATAACGTCTTTTTCGTCCGAATCAAGCTTCCAGCCGAAGCGGACTCCGCTTCTTTTCACCGCGAGCGGCTCCTTGACGCGCTCTACGGTCAGATCGTACAGTCTTACCATAATATTTATCCTTTCTGTTTTTTTATTCCTATAACACTGAGCATCGTGCCGCGCAAAGCGCCCTGCCGGCGGTGCGAAAAATACTTGTCCGCGTTGTGACAAGTGCATTCGTCACAAATGTAAATATTTTTGTCAAGCAATCCCGCGGACAAAAGGACGGCTCTGTTCATGCCGCTTATATCCGCGTGATATACTCCGTTTTCTTTTTTGATAAAGCAAAGAAGCTCCGGCGCGTTACGCTCAAATTCGGCGACGAAATCCTCTTTTACCTCAAAACAGCACGGTTTTATGCACGGACCGAGCGCGGCGATGATCTTATCCGCCTTCGCGCCGAGCTTTATCATCCCGTTCACCGTTTTTGCCGCTATGCCTTTCATCGTTCCGCGCCATCCTGCGTGGCATACGCCGACGACGCGGTTTTCCGGGTCGGCAAAAAGTATCGGCTGGCAGTCCGCCGTCTTCGCCGCGGCAAAAACGCCGGGCGTGACGGAGACGAAACCGTCCGTGTTCGCAAAGTATTTTTTGCTCCCGTCCGCGACGGCGACGTTATCCGAATGCGTCTGCTCT
>JAEEGW010000053.1 GCA_016280525.1 Clostridiales bacterium | reverse complement strand
GAATACGGCAACAAATATGACGAATTCGCCGTCGCAGTTTACGACAGATACGACAATAAGATCGGTTATCTTGAAAAGAACGAAAACGAAGAGACCGCGTTTTATATGGACAAAGGCCAGGAGTGCGTCGCGGTCGTAGCCGACATAGACAAAAAGAGCGCGACGGTCGGCATAATGGCAGACGTGTTCTGTCTGACGGATAAAGAAAATATGCAAAAACTGAAAGCGGAGTTTGAAGAGCATTTGAAAACTTCGCTGTTTGATACGATTTGACTTTACGGAAGGTAAATAAATGAACAAAAAAGAAGTTGGTGAAATAAGACGCCGGCTGACCACGGAAAACACCGGCGCGGACTGCATCAGAGGATGCTACGTAAACGAAAGCCGCGAGATAATATCGGAGTTCGAGCTGCCTTTATCCATTTTCCCGGAGGATGAATGCGGCAGGTATTTGAGTCTTTTCAGAAAAGTGCTCTCCGGCGGCATAGGCAAAAATCTCATAAACGTGGATTTTACAACAAAACAGGTGTCGGACGGAGTTGAGCAGAAGCTTTTGTCCTGCCTGCGCGACAACATTTCCGGCGACAGCGGAGCGCTGCACGAGTTTTATGAAAAAGCCGTGCCGTCCATCCCGGGCGACGAGAAGTGCGTTATGCTTCTGCTGCACGAAAACTACGATATACCGTCAAAAAATAAAGAATCTGCCGAAATATTCCGCTTCGTTGTCTGCGCGGTGTGTCCGGTCAAGGAAAAGGACAGCGGGCTTTGCTACGAGCTTGATTCAAAGCTGTTCCGCACCAAAGCGAAGGAGCATATAATCTGCCCGCCGGAGTTCGGTTTTATGTATCCGAGATTCGATAACAGATGCACCAACATCTACGGCACGCTGTACTACTCAAAAAGCGCGTCCGGGCAGAATTCGTTTACGGACGCCGTGTTCGCCTCGCCTCTGCCTATGCCGGCAAAGGAGCAGAAGCAGACCTTCGGCGACGTACTGCGCGGGTCGGTAGCGGACGAGTGCAGTTTTGAGCTCGTGCAGACCGTGCGCGACCACATAAGCGACGTTTTAGAAACTTACAAAAACGACAAATTCGCGGACGAGCCGCCCGTTATAACGAAGAGCGATATATGCGATCTGCTCCGCGGCTGCGATATTTCGGAAGACCACATAACGGCATTCTCCGAAGATTATGACAACAGCTTCGGCAAAGGCACGGAGCTTACGCCCGGCAACCTTATGGACCTTAAAAAAATCGAATTCAAAAACGAAAGCATGACGATAAAAATAGACCCGGAAAGACCGGATCTCGTAGAGGTCAAAGTCATAGACGGGGTAAAATACATAGTTATCCGCGTGGAAAAAGGCGTGGAGTGCAACGGGATAGATATTAAGATAAAATGAGAGATTATCCGGTCGTTACGGTTACGGAAAAAGCCGAAAAAAGCGCGTGCGGCGGCCATCCCTGGGTCTATGCGGACGAGGTTATAAACGTCACCGGTGAGTATAAAAACGGCGATATAGTCGATATAAGAAGCAGAAAAGGCAAGTATTTAGGCACCGGCTTTATAAACGACAATTCAAAGATACGTATAAGGATCATTTCAAGAAACGCAAACGACAAGTTTGACGATGCTTTTTGGGCGCGCCGCGTAAAATATGCGCTCGATTACAGGCGTACCATAATGCCGGGCGAAGATTTTTCATGCTGCCGCCTTATATTCGGGGAAGCGGACGGATTTCCCGGACTTACCGTGGACAGATTTGAAAACGTTTTAGTGGCTGAGGTTTTGAGCCTCGGTATCGAGCAGAAAAAAAGCGTAATTTACGACGCGCTGCTCTCTGAACTGCCGGAGATAACCGCGCTGTACGAGCGCAGCGATTCGGACATACGTACGCTTGAAGGCATGGAAAAGCACTGCGGCTTCTGTTTTGGCGGCGGCGACGGCTTTGTGACGATAAAAGAAAACGGCATTTTATATAACGTGGATTACATAAACGGACAGAAGACCGGATTTTTCTTAGACCAGAAGTACAACAGAGCCGCGGTCGGAAAGATCGCAAAAGGCAAGCGCGTGCTTGACTGCTTTACGCATACGGGCGCCTTTGCGTTAAACGCCGCGAAGGGCGGCGCGGAAAGCGTCACCGCCGTTGATATTTCGGAAAAAGCGATAGACGACGCAAGAAAAAACGCGGAGCAAAACAACTTGATAGTAAACTTCGTCTGCGCGGACGTATTCGACTATCTGACAAAGCTTTATAAAGAAAATAATAAAATATATGATTTTATCATCCTCGACCCGCCGGCGTTCACGAAATCGAGGGATACGATAAAGGACGCGATGAGAGGGTATAAAGAGATAAATCTCAAAGCCATGCGGCTGCTGCCGCGCGGAGGTTACCTCGCCACCTGCTCCTGCTCGCACTTCATGCGTGACTCGATTTTCTGTCAGATGCTCCACGCCGCGGCGGAGGACGCCGGTGTGTCTCTGCGGCAGATAGAAGCGCGTCAGCAGGCGCCGGACCACCCGATCCTCTGGAACGTCCCGGAAACGGATTATCTGAAATTTTATATATTCCAAATCGTATAACGCTTAAAAAGAGAAAAATACGGATAAAAAACGGTCTTTGGAAAGACGCCCGGATTTGCTTCCGACGGTGATCCGGGACGTGATATCCGTCGCTTTGGCGAGAGGGATCTTTCTCGATACTCGATTCAAAAGCGAGCTGTAACCCGTAACAGATATGATTATTGCCGCCGGATCGATCCGGCGGCAAAAAAAATATTGATTCGACTTAACCAAACGCGTATGACCGATACTATATAGACGAAAGCTTTCAAAAAGGAATAAAAACGGTATGGAAAACCAAAAAGCGGCAGGATTGATTTCAGAAAATCTAAAAAACATATACGGTTACGCATTCGCGCGGCTTTATGACAAAGACGACGTTGACGATCTTACTCAGCAGATCGTTTACGAGGTTTTGAATTCAGCCGGAAAAATCAGAAACGAAGAGGCGTTCTGGGCGTTTTTGTGGAAAGTCGCGGAAAACACTTTCCGTAAATTCATAAAGCAAAAGGAACGCTGCAGCGCGTTTCTTCCGCTGCCTGATGATGATACGTCCACCTGCGCAGAACTCTCACCGGAAGAAGAGATCATAGAGCGCGAGAACGGCGATGAAAGTCTGAACCTGCTTCGGCGCGAGCTGTCGCTGCTCTCCAAAACCAACCGCGAGGTTTGCCTTGCCTTCTATTTCCAAAACAAATCCTGCAAAGAAATAGCAGAAGAACAAAACATCAGCCTTGAAATGGTGAAGTATCACCTGTTCAAAACAAGGCAATTATTGAAAGAAGGTATCGGTATGGAAAGACAATTAGGTGAAAAAAGTTACAATCCCGGCGTGTTCCGTATAAATTTCTGGGGAGACATAAATTTTTACGACAATCTGTTCAAGAAAAAGCTCCCCGGCTCGATCCTGCTCGCTGCATATTATTCGGCTATGACGGACAGAGAACTTTCTCTCGAACTCGGCGTCGCAATGCCGTATCTCGAAGACGAGTTGAAAGAGCTTGTCGACGCGGGGGTGCTTGTGAAGAACGGCGATAAATACAGCACGAATCTGGTGATTCTCACCAAAGACTTTGAAAAAGACCTTGAGAACAAAACAAAAGGTTTCTTCGTCAAAAACTCAACGGATGTGTTTGAACTTACAAAGTCTATCTTACCTGAAGTAAGAAAAATTCCGTTCAAGGGCGATGATATCGACGACAACCGTCTGCTTGTCGCGCTTATGAACATAGCGTTCGTAAACGCTTTTGAAAAACTGAGTGAAACACACCCTTACGGAGAATACAAGCCGCTGAAGCTCGGAGGACACGGATTTGTCTTCGGACATGATAACGACTATGAGTACTTACGCTTCACAGGGATCTCAATGAATATCAAAGCAGACGACAGCGATTGCTGGATATCGGCCGTAAATTATAAGATTTTCGACAAATGCTGCCATTGGAGCCATCCGTGGGGATCGAACAGTATTCTTACGCTCTCTGCCGTTGCGGGGAATGCGATCTCCGACGTTCCTAAAAAAGCGCAGGGCAACGTACTTGCGGAGGCGCTTGCTGAAGGTTATATCAAGCTTGAAAACGGTGTATTGTCTGCCGCGTTTCCCGTATTTGAAGCTGCGACTTACGATAAAATCATAACTCTTCTGAAGCCGGTGATCGATAAAGCGGGCGAGGTTATGCTGTCATTCGCTGAAAAAGCAGCGGATCTTCTTGCCCAACATTGCCCGGATTCCGTTCGCGACCAATGCAATGCAATAGCGACCATAAGCTATCGCCTTGACGCCGCAGCGATCATTTTCGAGACTTTGGTTGAAAAAGGGCTCTTAACAGTTCCTGACGGGAAGGTGCCGATGACTATTTGGGGCGTCAAATAATCGGTCAACAGCCGTTATGATATTTTATAAACGCGCAATAAAGGCGGGGATAGCTCCCCGCCTGTTTGATTTTTATTCGTATATCGTTTCCACTGATTCGTACGGATCGGTATCAGCTGCGACGCCGGGCTTGATGACGAATTCAAAGCTGAATTCAGTCTCTTTGAATCTGTATTCATCCGCTAACGCCGGTCCGCAGGAGTTTGATCCTATGCCGCTCTGCTTTCCGTCTATTTTCACGTACGTCAGCCCGTCCGCTTTCAGCTCGTATTCGTGCGGCGTCTTTGTAAGCTGATCTATGCTGTAAGGCGAGGCGGAGAAGTGTATATCCCCCGCAAACGTGAGCCCGTCTCCCGAAACGGAATACACCTGCGCCCATTTAGTGCCGTAATGCGCGCCGTTTTCCTGCGGTCTTACGTACGGCTCGTGCTGATCCTTTACCTTTGATCTGAACTCGCCCAGAACTGCGGCAAGACGCTTGTCCGAGTACGATTCCATAGGGCCGAAGCCGAAATACCGCACGTTTTCCGTCTCTTTCGGTAAACAAAATTCACAGCCGAAGCGCGGCAAAAACGGCAAACCCTCTCTTACAGATACGCCGTATTCCACCTTTAACGCGCCGTCGCCGTATACCGTGTACGTCACAAGATAACGCAGTATCGGCGGATCGTTGTATTTGCTCAAAGCAACGCTGTAGCTTATGACCGCCTTTTCGTCGTCGCTGTATATATCGGGCTCCGCGTGGCAGTTTGATGATGCAATATCGTAGCCGTGTCTGTACCAGTCGTTTTTGATATTTCTGTCGTTGTCCGTCGGTGCGCGCCATATACCGACTTTGACGGGCTTTTCAAGCTCCGCTTTGCCGCCGCATATTATCTGCTGCAGCGAGCCGTCGGCGTTGCCGAAAATATACATCGTATCGCCCGCTTCCGCTATGACGTTGGTCTCCGTTTGCAGACAATGCACTTTATAAGGCGAGGCGTGGACGATATTCTTTTCAAATCCTCCGTAGACAAACTGTTTGTGACCGTATTCGTATCCCGCCGGCGCCCATTCGGAGGCATTCTTTGCAACGAGGCTGAACGTTACCGTGCTTATGCCGTCGTTAAACTTTACGGGTTTGAAATAAACGGTATTCGCTGACAGCGGCTCAACGTCAAGCTCGCCGTATATTTCTGTCTTGACAGGTTTGCCGTTATGCTCCTGTACCGCTTTCAGCTTGAAGCCGTCAAGGTTTTTGAAGCGGTATTTATTCGTTATTTCATATTTGCCGCCGCCGAGATCATTTATATCAAACGGCTTTATCGCCTGCTTAAGCTCGAGCAGCCCGGTGTGCGGTCTTCTGTCCGGATAAACGAGCCCGTCAACGCAGAAGTTCCCGTCGTGCGGCACCTCTTTGAAATCGCCGCCGTAGGTGAATTTGCCGTCGCCTATCTGTACGCTGTGATCCGTGAACTCCCAGACGCAGCCGCCGAGAAGACAGTCGTATTTGTCAAACAGCGCCCAGTAAGCGGACAGATCGCCGGGGCCGTTGCCCATGGCGTGGCAGTATTCGCATAAGTAAAGCGGCAGTTTTTTGCCCTCGTCCTTTGCGTATCTTTCAATAAAGTCAACGCTCGGGTACATATAGCTTTCAACGTCTAACACGCCCGCCTGCGACACGCCTTTTGTATAGCCTTCGTTTCCGCCCTCGTAGTGGACGAGGCGTTTTTTGTCGCGCGCCTTAATGTATTTTGACATGGCTTTCTGGTTTCTGCCGTAGCCCGCTTCGTTTCCGAGCGACCACATAATGACCGACGGATGGTTTTTGTCGCGCTCGTACATTAACAGCACGCGGTCAACGTAGGCGTCCTGCCACTCCGGATCGTCCGAGAGAAGCGTCCACGGACCGAATATCGCAACGCCGTGCGCTTCAAGATCGGTCTCGTCTATCATCATTATGCCGTATTTGTCGCAGAGAAGCGCGAATCTCGGATCGTTCGGATAGTGCGACGTGCGAACAGCGTTAATATTGTGGCGCTTGAAGATCATTATATCTTCTTTCATATGGTCGTACGGCGTCGCCGAGCCGAGCAGCGGGTGGCTGTCGTGGCGGTTTACGCCCTTGAATTTGATCGGCTTCCCGTTAAGATAAGCGACCTTGTCTTTGACCTTTATATCCGTAAAGCCGACCGGTATGACGATATGTTCGTCGCCGGCTTTTATATAAAGCTCATACAGATTCGGCTCCTCGTCCGACCACAGAAGCGGATCGCTTATCTGCGCGCGGTCGTCCGACAGCTCCCATTCTTTACCGCCGCAAAGCAGGGAAGCGGACGGCTTGACGTCTCCGTCGACCGTATATTCAACGTCAACGTACCCGCGCCTGTATCCGGCGCCGAGTCTTGTTTTTACGTTTACGTCCTTTATATGTGCTTTATCGCGGAACAGCAGATATACCTCGCGGAAAATGCCGGAGTATCTGTATTTGTCCTGGTCTTCCAGATACGATCCGTCCGTCCATTTTAGCACAATGACCTTAAGCTCGTTTTTGCCGTCTGTCAGATGGTCCGTCAGCTCAAATTCGCTGGTCATGTGAGCGACCTGGCTGTAGCCGATGAATTCGTCGTTGCAGTAGAGGAAAAATCCGCTGTCCACGCCTTCAAAAGTGATATAAACGCGCTTGTTTTCAAGTATTTGTTCCGGCAGGGTAAACGTCTTGACGTACAGCCCGCAGGGGTTTTGCGAAGGAACGTAAGGCGGATCGAACGGGAACGGATAAAGGCAGTTTGAATACTGCGGCTTGTCGTATCCCTTACCTAATTTCGTCTGCCAGCTTCTCGGAACTTCAATACTGTCGTATTCGATCCCGTCAAGCTCGTTTATCTCCGGCAAATCGGACAAAGACGGATAGAATTTGAAATCCCATACGCCGCATAATGATTTGAAATATCTGCTTTTCGCCCTGTTCTCGTCCCTTGCCGCCTCATAGCTCTGCGCGGGGATAAAATACGCGTGCGGCGCCTCGGCTCCGACGTGGAACGTATGCAGATCCTGATAATAACCCGGGAGTTTCATATTATTATACCTTTCTTTACAGGGGTGTCGCGTTAAGCGTTAGCCCCTTTAATGTTCCGTAAGGGACAATTCATGAACGAAGTTCAATTCATGTTCGCCCCGAACAATTCATGTGTCGAAAGACACAATTCATGCGCCGTATGCGGCGCAATTCCCGGCCTGCAGCAGTTTTTTGATTTTAAATGAATTGGCTGCGCCATGAATTGATGCTTACGCATCATGAATTGACGGTCGTACCGTCATGAATTGAATTGCACCAAGGCGCAATTCATTAAGACTGCCGTATTTGCGACAGTCCCGTTATATTTATTATTGTTTTACCGTTATTTCGTATTCGGACGCTTTCGTCATATCAACGACGAACGAGAATGAATATGTTCCGTCTTCGTCTAAGATGACTTCGTAGCCGTCGTAGCCGTGAGCGTCGCTGTTCAGCTTGAATTCAATATCGGCTCCGTCCGCCTTTACCGTGACGGTCGGCGTCCTGTAGCTTTCAAATCCGTAAACTCTTACCGCCGCGTAATTCTTGCCGCCGCTGAATTTGAATTTTGCCTCGCCGCCTTCTGCTCTGACAGACGGGATAAACGCGTCTTCAACAGCCGTGCCCTTGATCGGCGTGAGCTTGTACGGGGAAATGCAGCTGTCTTCTCTTACGTTTCGGACGTTATTGTCGTTTTTGCTCGTCGAATAGCCCCACGGCAGAAGGATTATCTGCAGCTCCAGCACGTCGCCGGCTTTCAGCGTCACCTCGTCAAGATCGAGCGAAAGCGAGCCGTAGTTGAGCGTGCCGTCGTATTTGTCGCGGAACACGAAATTGCCGTCGAACTTCTTGCCGCCTATTGTTATATCGCTGTTCATGACTATAAGCGCGAAGTTTACGGAATCGTCGGCATTGCCGCCGTAATAGTCGTAATACGGATATTCTTTGCCGAGTTTTATTATACGTTCGCCTTTTTGCGCGTTTTCGGTTACCGTTTCGTTGTTTTCATTCAGGTAACCGACTTTGCCGTACGCAACGGAGCGTCCGTCAAACGTGAAGAACGAGAAGTCGTTTTTGAAATCCTTTATGCTTACGTCGTCAAGCACTTCGAGTTTTATATTGTAATACGTTCTGTTCTCGTCCTTCTGCGGCATCTCGGTATGTCTGTACGTCGCCTTTATCTTGCCGTCGTCGGACAGATATTCCATATTTATGTCCGCGTAAACGGGGCCGTACGATAAGATGTCCGCGGATTGGGATTCGGATTTGTACGCGTTGCCGTCTTTGTCCTTATACTGTAAGAAATACAGTCTGCCCGCGCTCGTGTGCTGAGGCTGACCGGACCAGAGCGGCGCGGAATTCGCGCGGAAGTCCGGCAGAGTCCAGCCGTCTTTTCCGTATACGAAATACGGCGCTATGCAGTTTGTTTCCGTTACGCCGACGGACAGATGATAGTAGCAGATATGGAACGCGATAAACGAAAGCTGCTTTAGAGGATAATTGCCCCATTTCTGATACAGATGCACCATCGTATATTTTTTAGCCTCGTCCTTGCCTATCGTCAAAGGAACGTAGACCTCGCCGTACGCCGTGTCGTTCGGATCGTATAACGGCTCTTCGTTTTCACCCTTGAAGTTCTTGCCCACCTCAAGCGGAATGGGGAGCATAAGCTCGTTCTGGTCAATTATCGCCGCGCATTCAAGCATTCCGCCCGGCTCTGCTGTTTGAATATATATCGTTCTGTCGGCAACGCCGTCTCCGCTTATGAGAGTGTTTATTCTGTAATGCTTGTCCGGCTCTCTGTAATAAGCACGGTTGAAGTCTGACGCGTTGACGGTAAAACGGTAACAGCCGATCAAAGCGTTGTAACCGGCGTATTTTGCGCCGAACTCCGCCTGGGTTATATAAACGTCCGTCAGCGGATTGCGCTCTATATACGCTTCTTTTCTCAAATCGTTGAACTGGTGCGAGGTGGTCGTGTATATCCTGTGTCCGAAATACGCGTCGCCTTTGATTTTTACTTTTCCGCCTATTTCCTTGCTGCGCGTTATCACGTAGCTGCCGTCTGTAAGCTCGACTTTTATGTCTCCGTTGTCTTCGATCGCCGGCATGATTATGCCGAAGATGCCCGCGCCTTTTACGTCAAAGCCGACGTATTCGGTGGTGGAGAAATCAAATCCCTCAAGCTCGGATACTTCGCCGTCCTTGTTTTTAAGCACGAATTTTCTAACTGTGTCCGCAGGTATTGATATGCGGGAGCTTAACGTGCCGCCGCCCTCGTATTCCGAGGTGGCGACAATCCTTACCACCTCGTGCAGCTTGTCCGAATACGTATGGAAAACGCGCTCGAGCTGGAACGGCGTTGAGGATGCGCCGCGCTTTATGGCTTTCAGTTCTTTTATCTCTATGTTTTCGCCGGTCTCTGCACCTACGTCTATG
>JAEEGW010000368.1 GCA_016280525.1 Clostridiales bacterium | reverse complement strand
GCCTGATATACGAGGAAAACGAGCCCGTCGTCCTCGTTGGCGATCTCAAAAGCGTTTTTGCAGATATCCCGGGTTAATTCGAGATTTACTGTTATCCCGGGGAAAGAGACCGCGCCTCTTACGGGTATGCACGGTATCGTATTGCCGGCTAACGGCTGTATGTATTTTTCGTTGAATGACATTATGTGTTGGTTACCTCTAAAAAATTAAGAATTCGGAATTAAGAATTCAGAATGGGGGAGTGCCCACCCTCAATTCCCCCATACCCCCCTTAACCCTCCCGCAAATCAGAGATTTGAGGGGGCGCGGCGCAGGGTATGGGTCGGCGCCTCGACGACCCGCTGGTAGTGGCGAGCACTGCTCGTCCGTGTTCCTTCTCGTCCCGCAGGGACATATCGCATGAAATATATCGCACCGCAGGTATATCGCGTTTCGACAGAAACATATCGCGTCCCTTCAGGGACAATTGTTATGGCGATATATCGCTATTGCGATGCGATATATTTGCTTTGCAAATGCGATATAATGCTTACGCATTGCGATATGCGCTTCGCGCGGGGCGTAGGGGTTCCCCGAAAACGAGGAACGAGTTTTTGGGGGTTCACGTAAGGGGTTGCCGCCCGCGGCGACCCGTCGTTGAACAATTAGTTTATCATATTTTTATAAATATATATACAAAGAAATTGTTAATTCTGCTCCTCTTTGTCTTCGGCTCTGTGTTTTTCAATAACTCTTATAGCCGGAACGGTGAAGAACGCTATGACGCCGCCGGCAACGCAGCCGATCATCAAAGGATAATGCGTCAGCTCCGAAAGATAAATATAACTGTCCTGCGGTACAATGAAATACTGACCCGTGTATTTTATCAAAAGATACACCGGCACGTAGAGAAGCAGAGCGCCGAGCGCGTCGGACAAAAGCAGGCCGTACTCATATTTCGTCGTAAGCCACACGACGATGAATGACAGAATCACCGCGCCGGCGAAAATGCCGTAAACGCCGATATGCTTATACGGCGTCATTATAAGACAGTCAAGCACAAGCGCCGCGGCTGTGAATATTGCGGACACAAGCGTTCTTTTTGTAAGATTAAGCGTAAGCGAATAAGCCGCGGCTATCGCGACGCCGAAGCCGAAGCCCACGTATCCGAGCCGTATAAGTACCGCCTGTGCCGCGAGCACGGCGGCAGAAATAATTATATATTTAATAACCTTTTTCATCTTTCCGCCGCGTCCTCTGCCGCCTGTAAAAGTTTTATGCGCGCGTATTCAAGATTTTCCGGGTCGTCGTTATATTCGTTGAAACGGCGTATGACCGATGAGCATATCGCGTCCGCCGCCGCGGGATCTTTTTCGGATAAGATCTTCAACAGCTCGTATTCGATTATGCCCTCGGCCGTGGCGAGCAGTCTGTTTGAAGGTATGACGCGCAGATTTTCTTCATCGGGATATACGATAAATCCGTCGCCTTTGAATCTCGCGCCCGGCGCCGTGCCGTACAGGCTCGTCTCCGACCAATAGTTATAGCCCCAGTGTAAAAATCCGGTTATTCTACGGGCAAAACATCCCCAGCTCATCATGCGGCTATGTATGTGCGGATGATCTATGAACTTGTTCACGAACCACGGCTCCTCGGGGAAGCAACACGAATATACCCAGACCTCTTTGCCTTCTTTGTTCATCCTGTCGTAGTAGTCCGCGCCTTCCTCGTAGACGTTTATGCGCGGGATATACGTGTCAATATATCCCTGCAAGCCGAGACCCGACGGATGCTCGTCAAGCGGCTCGCCGCATTTTATGCCCGGCGCGGCTTTGCGGCATATCTCGCGCGCCCATTTCCAGCAGTCTACGTAATGCGGCTCGTCCTGGAGCCTGAAATTGAGCATATCGAGCAAGCCTTTGCTTTCAAAGAACCTGTATATACCGTTGAAATAAGCGTACATCCACGCGTTTGTATCGGGCGTGCCGTATTTTTCCCAGGTCACCTCGCCGTTATAGCCGATGACAGGCAGAGTGTCGCCGTTTACGCTCGCGATTATGGAGCGTATCGCTATCCGCTGCGTCGGCACTCTTTTCATCATAAAGTCGATATACTTTTCAACGTAAGTGAAATCAAGCTCCCATTCGGTCTCGCCGACGCGTTTGCTGTCTCCGTCCGTCAGAAGCGGTATCACGCAGACGTCAAGGCTGTTGTTGCGTATCATCGTCAGCGAATCGGCGTATGACGATAAGAATTTCAGTCTGTCGTCTCCCCATCTTTTTCCCATTTTCGAGGTGAACGGATCGAGGAAATATTCAAGGCAGAATCTCGATTTATCCGCGTCCGGCACCGTAACGCCGTATACCTTGACGGTGCAGGGAAACGTGAATTCGCCGACGCTTGTCGACACGACCGCGTCAAACCTGCACACGCCGGACAGCGCGTCGGCGCGCACGTCAATAACTATCCAGATGCTCTGCGAACATTCCGCACCCACGTGACAAATTTCTTTGTCGGATAAAATATCGGGATATTCGCCGTCGTTGTATTTGATATAATCCTGGTAATAAAACCTCACGTCGTTTTCGTCTATTATGAACGGAGCGGAGAAGTTTTGAAAACTTACGCCGGTCACGTCAAAATCCGCGTGCTCGCGCAGAACTATCTGACCGGCGCAAAGCGCGTTTTTCGCCGCGTGAAGATAAAGGCGGTTCGTATCATCCCGCTTTTCGCGCGTGTTTTTGAATACGCTGTACGCGCTTGATCTTGTAAAAGTAAGCATAATTACCTCACAGTATGAAATGTATCATGCGCAGAACTTCTTTGTAGGAATCGCTTTCGAATAAAAGGGTCTTTGCGTCGAGACGCACGACGCCGGGATAGCAGGAGTTGCCAGTCGCGGTGTTGACGTCTCTGTAAGAGATCTCAACGGAGAAGTGCTCCGGCAGCTTGAGCGCGCAGGTCTTTTTGTAGTCTTTTGACAAGGCCTCTTCCATTCCGCGCGTTATCATGCTGCAGACTCTGTCCGGATGCTCGGATATGCAGGCGGCGCCGAAACCGCGCTTTGACGCGACGGTGGTTATTCCCGGTACAAGCTCTTTTGCGGATTCGCAGAGCGCCGCGTCGCCGGATAAAAACACGACGGGAATGCCGTACATTGCGGCGGTGTACGCGTTTATAACGAATTCGGACGCGTATTTGCCGTTTATCTTAACGCTGTGAACGTCTGTCGTCATAGTGTGCGCAAGAGAATTGCCCTCGCTCATAGCCGCGCTGTGGTAGCCGGTGAAAGCCACGGCGTCAAATTTGTCCGTGTCTATTCCGCTCATCATGCAGTTTATATCGCGCGCCCAGCCGCGTATCAAAGTCGCGGAGGGATGCAGCTTGTCCGGCAGGATGTTCCTCGCGCTGTCGTGCGCGTCTTTTACGAGTATCTCGTAGCCGCATCTGTCTGCGGCGGCGCACGCCGCGGAGACTTCTTTCGTCATCTGCTCGGCAAAATAGCCGTATCTGCTATGGCCGTATTCGGTCTCGTCCCAGTTAGTTATGCCGGCCGTGCCTTCAATATCGGCGGATAAAAATAATTTCATAGTCGTATCTCCTTTGTTTTGCTCATTTTATTATAATACAAATAAAAGCAAATGTCAAACATATAATAAAAAATTTACTTTTTAATTTTTAAGGTGTCCCTTCGGGACGAATATGGGTGGTCGCCCACCCCTCACGGGAACCCCCATTGCTCACTATGTTCGCAACGGGGAACCCCTTTGCTCGGCTTCGCCGAGAACCCCCCATACCCCCCTGTCCCCTCCCGGGAACCCCCAACGCTCTCCAGTTCGCGTCGGGGAACCCCGGTCCCATCATTTTTACAAATGATGGGGCGGACGAACCCCGCTTGCGGTGACCCGAAGAAATCTGCGCGTCACTGCCGTGACTGTGCTTGATTTCTTTCGACCGCTGCGCTTTCCTCGCTTTGCTTCAT
>JAEEGW010000367.1 GCA_016280525.1 Clostridiales bacterium | reverse complement strand
TGGGGATAAACGGAGATCCAGTTCCACAGCTGATATTTTTTCTTTATCTCCGGCTGTATCGCGCCCATGACGAGCGCCTTGCCGTTATCGTCCTGCACCTGTACGTTATCCGCGGACTGTGAGTGGTTTATAACGCGGTAGTTGAAAAAATCAAGTATTTCCTTATCCGCCGCGTTCTTTCTGTCGAGCTTGCCCGGGTATCCGACCATGAGCGGCTTGCCCTTCCAGTAAAACCACAGTTCTTTATATATTCCCTTGCCGTACAGCTTTGAATATATCTCGCGCAGCTGGGTGGCTACGCAGTCGTAGTCGAACATAGGCAGCATGAACGATATCTGCGGCGTTTTTACTCCGTCCGCTCTCGCCTGCGACCAGACGCGGCAAAGCGTCAGCACGTCGTCAATAAAAGTTACGGTGCCGTTCGTATTGTCAAAGAACACGACGTCAACGCCCGCGTCGGCGAGAAGCTCCGCCTGCTTTCGCAGCACCCACTCGTCGTTAGACTGGTAATAGCCCCATATCGGCTCGTTCCAGTGGTACGCGCCGGCGGTGCCCCACAGCGGGCTTGTAAAATCGTTTTGTATCTTTGGGTGCTCTTTTAAAATTTCGGTAATGTTGCGCGAGCCGAGCGAGCTGTTTGACGAATGCCACGTGTGGAAAAACAGACCGACGGTCTTGTTCTGCCGCCTTGTGTCCGTTTCTGTGTTTTCCACCTTTCTGCCGAGGCCGTCCGTCACTACCCACGTATCCGCGCTTTCCACGAATTCAAAGTAGTTGTCGGTCAGCTCTTGCAGCTTTCCCTCGCCGTCCGACCATAAAAGCGTTACCTTTGCGGAGAGCGGATGCTCGGATGCGTTCATATAAGTTCTCGCTCCGTTTCCTTCGCACAGACCTATATGTAACTCGCCTCCGGCGCGGCGCATATACAAAAGATATTCGCCGGCGTCTGCGGGGTCAAAGTCGAAGACCGCGTCTTCACCTGCGGCGACGCCTTTGAAATCCCGCGCATAAAGCGGGCTGTTCTTCAGCGTTGTCTGATAATTTTCATCCCACCTGTAAAGCTCCGCCGTAAACTTCCCTTTGTCTTCCGTTTTGTCCGCTTTTTCAACGTGTATCAAAAGCGCTTTAAAGGCTTTGTCCGTTTTGAACTGCACGGCGTAAGTGTTGCCGACGAGCTTTGCCGGCTCCGTATCGCTTCCCGTATTATAAAGCGCGGTTTGCAGATCTGCCGCCATTGCCGTTATCCCTCCGGTCTGCAATAACGACGGTACGGCGATCACGCCGCACATTATTATACAGACGCATGCGATTATTTTTTTTATTTTTCCTGTCATTGTCATCTCAGTCAAGTATGACTATCCTGCCCTCGACGTGAGCGTCAAGGTTCTGATGCGTTGAAAAATACTCCTCTATTATGTTGTTTACCGACGTTGCGACGACTCGCGGACGCATACGTTCCTTTACGGGTGAAAGCGGCACGTTGAAGAACTCTTCAAAATTATTATAATGATACGTCTGCATCGCTATCAAAAACTCGTCGCCGTCCCGTACTTCTTTGCCGCGAAACGACAGCTCTTCAAGTCTGTGCGTGCTTTTGCGGTAAACTATGCGGACGCCTTTTGAGAACTGATAGAATTCGGTATGCCCCTCCCAGGCGTCGTCGCGCATAACGAACTGTATCATCCGTCTGAATTCGTCGCCGGTTACTTTCAGCATGAAGAGCTGATCGTCAAACGGCGTGTTTTCCACCATGTCCTGATATTCAACGACGGGTCCCATTGCTTTTTTGCGTATGGACCCCGAGCCCATAAGCATTATGTCAAAGCTGGAATCCTCCTGCAAAAGGTCCGCGTACAGATTTCCCATTTCCGTTTCCTGTATGCGGCTCGGGTGCGACAGCTCACGCGCAAACGACGTTACAAGGCGGTGATATTTCGCGTCCGTCTGCGACTTGTAGCGGGACAAAAGCTGCTCTGCTATCGGGTCCGGCTCCGCCGTATCCTCATTTATCGGCTGCAGGCGCCAGGTTTGGCTTATTATGCGCTTTTCTATATCGTCGTAAACAATGTCAAAACGCCCTATCTGGCCGGAGCCCGTGCCCGCCTGCACTATCGGTATGCCGTTTACGATCTCCGGCTTATCCATAAACGTGTGCGAATGGCCGCCTATTATCATATCCACGCCCCAGTCCGGGTCGAGAAGCGACGCGAGCTCGCGGTCTTTTTCTATGCCTATGTGGGTCAGAAGTACCAGCATATCCGTGTCTTTTGTGCGGTAGTTGTCTGCGATTATGCCGACTTCCTTTGCCGCATTTGCCACGTCTATATACGTTCCTATGACCTTTTCGCTTTTTGCGGAGCTTATGACCTCCTCGGTCAGAAGTCCTATGAACATGATGCGCATGCCGCCGACCTCTATATTCATATAGGGTTTGAAAAGTCTGGCGTTGTTGAGCGTTATATAAAGGTCGGAGTTTATAATGGGGAACCTGGCGCACTTTTCAAGGAACAGAAGATGCGCAAGTCCGTAGTCTATTTCGTGGTTGCCGACCGTAGTCACGTCGGGCGACAGCGCGTTCATAAGCTCTATCGTGGACAGGCCCATGAATTCCGAGTCTATGACGGAGCCGCGGAACATATCTCCGGCGTTGGCGAAAATAACGTTTTCTTCTTCCGCTCTCGCCTTTTTTACGTATCCGGACATAAGCGCAAGTCCGCCGGTTTTTTTGCCGTCTGCGCCCTTCTTCGGCAGAAAATCGCCGTGTATGTCGTTACAGTGAAGCAGCGTAAGCTTTTTTTGCATTGTAAAACTCCTTTAAAAATACACTTTGACGGTCACGGTACCGTACGCCGGCACGTCGACTTTCACCGCGCTGCCTTTAACTTCCGCCTCTGTTGTTTTTTCTTCGCCGCTGGTGCATATATAAGCCTTTGACGGCGCTTTGCAGAACGACAGGGTTTCTTTACGGTCAACCCCGTCCGCGTCGTAAAGTCTTACGGCAATTCCCTCTCCGTCCTCGGATACTTTTGCGCATGATACGACTGCTCCGCCCGATACGGACAGCATTTGCGCGGACAGCGGCAGTCTGCCGCCGTGTTTAGTTGCCGAGACGAACGGTATGGGATTGCAGAACGCCTTTGATACGCTCTTTGCGGTCTGCGGCTCGCATACAGCCACGCCTATGCGGATATTGTGTATGCCGCGCTCCGGATACGGATCGGGATTGTACGCCGATCTTACGAGCGTTACGGACATTGTCTTATCGTAATATCTGTAACCGTATTTCGTGTCCGTCATAAGCGATAAGCAGCCGTTTTCCTTATCCGCGCAGACGTATGAAAGCGCCGGGATATCGTGGCCGAGCTGATTTCTCTTTATTACGCCGTAGGGGATGTCGGCTGAGAAAACTCCGCCGTTGTCGTAGCCTACGGGTACGGCAAAACTTATCTGCGGTATCTTCTGTCCGTGCACCGCCGGTTCGTTCCAGTCAATGCAGGTGTCAAACTCAAGCACGGGGCTGTCTTTTTTGAGCGTTATATTGCAGGTGAGGCGCGATGTGCCGAAGCTCATCTCGTATACTATGCGGCAGTAGAGCGGATGCGTTGCGAGCGCGGTGAATCTGACTCCCTGCTCCGCGTTAAGATCGCGCACGGTCATATAAGGACCTACGCGCCAGCTCGTCATGCCGTATACCGGGTTTTCGTCCGCGTATCTGAAATAGCAGGACGGCTCTTTTACAAGCTCTTCGCCGGTTTTCTTGTTTATAAGGCTTATCAAACGGCAGCTCTTTTTCTCAAACGTCGCTTTAATAAGGTCGTTTTCCATATAAAGCGGTTCGTCGTTTATATGCGTGTCAACGTATTCGTACGCGTGCGGTATAACGGTCTTATGTCCGTCCGGCTCGCGCTGTTTGAGTATCACGGTCGTGTAACCGAGGGCGGGAATGGAAGCTTTGAGCAACAGCGTTGCAAACTGGTGTCCCCAGTAACCGTTGCCTTCGTTCATCACGCAGAACGGTATCTCTGCCCCTTCCGCGTCCGTCATGACCGCTTCCGCAAAGCCGCACCAGTAGTCCCAGACTGTTATTTCCGTATATTCTTCTCTGTCCTCAGCGGTCGTGTTGAAGAGCTGGAACGCGCGCACCGGTCCGTTTCCGCGCTCCGCGGCGGTGAATTTGAAATGCGTGTTCTGCGACTGGAAATATCCCGCGCCGCCGCCTTCGGCTATCGTTTCCCTGCCCTCCGCAAACGGTATGGACGACGTATCGGTCGCCTCGGAGATGCGCCGCATGGAAAGATTCGCGTATACGTTCAGGTCAGCCATTGCCTCCTGGAAGCGTCCGAGCGCGAACTCGCGCGTTTCCACCGTGCCGGAGCCGGGGAGTATGTCGTGGAAGTGGTTGAACAGCGTATTGCGCCACGCTCTGTCAAGTCTGTCCGGCTCCTTCGGCGCGTCCGCCAGTACGGCCGCCGCGGCGGATAACGCCTCGGTCTCATTTAACCGCGCTTCTGATATGCGGTTAGCCATTTTTATCCTTGACTGCGTGGTATAGCAGCCGGTGAACAGGAAGTTGCGCTCCGTGTCGTAGACCGGGAATTCAAGTCCGCTCTTTTCAAGTATTTCAAAATATTCTTTGAAAGTACCGAAACGGATGACCGGCGTCAGCGGCCAGGTCTTGTATTCTTCAATGCGCTCTATATCGCGGCGCGACGGGCCGCCGCCGTGGTCGCCGATGCCGAAAACGCACAAATAAGTGTTGACCTTTTCGTTTTCGCAGAAGCGCGGAACTATCTCAAATTTGAACGGCGCTATATCGCCGTTGTACCACGCGTATTCTCTGTAAACGAGAACGCTTTTGCCGGACGGCGAGGCGTAGCGGTATACGCACGGGCCCTCGTGCCCTCTGCAGTGATACATATATTTCACGCCCATATCGGACAGCACTTCCGGCACGTTTACGTTGTGGCCGAACGTGTCCGGTACGAAGTCTATGTTCAAAGACTCCGCGGGTATGTCAAGCAGTTTGGAAAGATATTTTCTGCTCTGCAAGAGCTGGCGGGTCAGCGATTCTCCGTCCGGCATGTTTTTGTCCGGCTCCACCCATTCCGCCGCGGTGACCTCCCATCTGCCTTCTTTTATCCTCTCTTTTATCTCGGGCAGCATTTCCGGGCAGAATTTGTCTATTATCTCGTAAGTTGACGCCTGCGACTGACCGAAGGTCATATCCGGGAATTCTTTCATAAGCTCAAGCACGGTGCGGAAGGTGTCCACCGTCAAAGACGCCGTCTCGTTATAACCCCACATCCAGTTCATGTCTATATGCGCGTGTGAGATGAAAAGCTCCGTATATTTTTTCGCCTCCGGCTGCAGCACCATCAAAAGCTCCTCGGCTTTTTTTGAAGCGGCTTTGGTCATAACGCCGTTTTCGTTTATATCGGCAAGCAAAAGGTCCGCCGCCTGCTCTATAAGGCCGTCAAATTTGCCGCCCTGCGTTTTTGATATGCCGTCTAAGTACGTCATCTCGGAGCAGATACGCTCCGCGTGTACGCCGTTTGCTCTGTAGTTGTCAAGCGTTTTTAATTTTTTCAGATACGTCATATTTATCCCTTTCTTTTACAAAAAGGAACGAAACGGATCAGATATTCGTTTCGTTCCTTTCTTATTTATCTTAATTTACTGCTTTGCAAGGCTCTTGTCAAACGCTTTTACGATCTTCTCTATACGTTTCGCCGCGGATTTCTGATAACTCTTCATCGTTGACGAAATATCCGTCGCGCCTTTCTGTAAAAGGTCTCTTACGTACGAGCCGACTCCGTCGTGCATATTGACATACGCCATATCGAACACGCGGTTTCTTACTATGTAGTCTATCATATCCATGGATTCCGCGTCGCGCGTGACTTTACGTTTCAGATACGTTTCGTAAAGCACCGGCGTAACGACGCGGTAAGCCTCCGCCGCCATACCTTCTATTATTATTGAAACGTATTCGCGGTCCGCTTCTTTTACGGTAGCCGGTACGCATACCATGCTGGCGGCGCCGTTTACGAACGATTTGTATTCCGTCTGGTTGGTATCGAATTTCGGGACCGGGATGATGCCGAAATCGTCGTCCATCTCACGCAGTTCTTCCGCGCTTGCGAGCTTGGCGTCATAGAACAGGGCTCTGCCGTCCGCAAATACCTTTGCGACGTTCGGGAAGTTTGATATGTTAGTCTCGTAATACGCGTTGTTGGTTATTATAACGTCGTATATTTTGTTGTATATCTTTGTGTCGCGTTCAAGCTGCGGATCGTAGAACGGAACGTCGTCCGCGTCCTTTGAAACGAGCATACCGCCCGCCGCGTAATAGAAGCTGTACGGCACGTCAAGATACCACGAGGCAAGACCGAAAACGTCCGCGGTGCTGTCGTAGGTGACCTTGCTGTCGCCGTCTCTGTCCTCGGTTATGTCCTTTGTCAGCTCAAACAGCTTGTCGAGCGTCCATTCGCCGGATCTTACGAGTTCGTACGGATACTCCATATCAAGCCTGTCAAACATGGTTTTGTTGAAATACAGACATGACGTGATGCTGAAGCTTGTCGGGCTAATATCGCCGTTTACCATCATAAGGTTGTTTCTTATTGAAAAGCCGTTTTTGATGGAGCTGTCCCACCATGGCTTGGACAGATCAACATACGGCAGTTTTTCAAACGGAAGAACAAGATTGTCCTGCGCCAGCGCCGCGCCGCTCACCATATGTACGAAGCAGAGATCGTAATCGTCCGATCCGGCTTTTACGCTAGTTCTTATTTTAGTATTTACAGCGGAATACTCGTCGGTGGACACTTCAAGCTCTATGCCGAAACGCTCCATAACGTTTGCGTTTCTCGTAAACACGGCGTCGTGCAGCGGATCGGCCGTCTCGTGATCCTCGGTATAAACGTCGCTTGCCTGCATACCGTCCGGCAGAATGACTCTGAATACTTTATTTTTGTAATTGACTGTCGGCAGATCGTCCGGTATCTGCGTCTCCTCGGGTTCCGCCGTCTCTTCTTCCGTCGTCACTTCCGCGGTCGTTTCGTTTCCCGCGGGTTTATCCGCGCATCCCGCCATTATAAGAGCGGAAAGACAAAGAAGAGCGGCAAACAGAATGCATAAAATCCTCTTCATCATATCATCCTTTCTGTATTGAGTTTTATTACGTATATATAATATCATATTTTTTATAAAATTTCAATGTGTTTTATGCATTTTTTCAAATAATTTTATATAGAAAAAACCGTATCCTAAATCTCGTCAAACGGCGACTAAAACGGATATTAACACAAAAACCGGGCGTTTTATTTCTTTTTATCGCAAGAAAAAAATATTTACCGACACTACGGTGCGACACCTTTATCGCTTTGTTTTCAGTATCATATAAGCACGCACAAAAAAGGAAGGTAAACGTCAGAATGAAAGAAAAAGCTAAATCGGCTGCGGCTAAAATAATGATATTTGAAAAAGCAAAGGAGTTTTTGGGTGAAAAAAGGACGAGTTTGATATACGGTCTTATATACGGCGTGCTTGCGTATACGTTCGGCGGGGCGGAGCTTATTTTTGAGACGGCGCCGCTGGGGCTGGCGTTCGTCTGCGCGGCAAGAGAGGGCATACCGTTTGCCGCCGCGGGGCTTGTCATATCCGCGTTAGTCATCGGCGGAAACGACACGGTCATGATACTGTCCGGCGCGGTCGTCGCTCTCGGTTTCAGATACGCGCTCTCGTTCGTTCTGCACAGAAAAGATGCGGCAGTGTTTTCTCTGCACGACGGACTTGCTCCGCGCATAGCGTCCGCCGCCGCGGGCTCGGTCACTATATCGCTTATCAGGATAATTTATAACGGTTTTAGATATTACGATCTTTTAGCCGCGGCGTTTTACATACTCTGCTGCTGCGGCGCGGTGTACGCTTACTCTTTGTTTGCAGACGCGGAAAACAAAAACACGGAAAAATACGAGGCGGGGCTCGCCGCCATGATGTTTTCCGTCGTCATATCGCTTAAAGGCTTTTTCATCTTCGGCGTTTCTGTCTCCGCGCTTGCCGCGTTTGCGCTCACGCTTATCGCCGCGCGGCGCGGGGGAGCCCTGCGCGGGATTGCATCCGGCTTTTTGTGTGGCGCGGCGGTCGATGTATCGCTTTGCCCCATGTTCGGCACCGTGGGATTTTTATGCGGACTGCTGGCGCCGCTTTCGGCTTATATAGGCGTGCTGTTTTCCGTAGTCGCGGGGCTTTTCGTAGGTATGCAGACGGGCGGCTTCAGCTCCATGACCGCCAATCTGCCGGAGGCCGCGGCGGCTTCCTGCGCGGTGCTCGCGGCGGAGTATTTCGGCGCGGTGAAACGTATAAACGGCGCGCTTGACAACAAATACAGAACTCTTGTTTCCTCGTATTCTCAAACCGTGTCGTTTTCGGATATGCTTGAGCGAAAGGACGCGGAGACGAAAAAGTTAGCGGACGCTTTCAAAAGCATATCGGAGCTCACCGCGGACATATCCGCAAGCGAACTGCGGCCGGACAAAAAAGAACTCTGCGCCTGCTTTGAAGAGGTCTTTGACGGGTTCTGTTTTGACTGCAGGCATAAATACGAGTGTTTTCCGGTACACGGCAGGGCGGAGCGGCGTGATCTGCTGTACGTTGCCTCAAAAACGGAAGAAAAAAGGACCCTTGACAGAACTGATCTGCCGGATAATATAAAAAATATATGCAAAAACGCGGACGTCATAACCGTCAAGCTGAACATAAAAGCATCCGAATATTTAAAAAAGCTTTCCGGGTGCGACAAAGCGGGCGTGGTATCGGCCGACTGCGAGGTAATATCAAAAATACTGTCCGCGAAACGCGCGGACGGAGCGTGCGTTAAGCGCGACGAGGCGGCGGAAAAAACGCTTTGTTCTTTGCCGTATTTCAGAGAGCTTTTCCGGGGCGACGTGACTGTTTACGGGGACAGACAAAAGCATATCACGGCTGCGGGCGCGGACGTAAGGCGCGTTAAGCAAAACGCAAAAGAGCTTAAGGCCGCGGCGGAAAAAGCGCTTGACATTAAGCTTTCCGAGCCGGAGGTGACGGTATCAGACGGGCTTGCCGTTTTCCGTATATCCGGCGCGCCGCTTTTGCGCGCGGAGGTCTGCACGTCGGACAAGCCGAAGCTTGATCAGATAGTGAACGGCGACACGTCGTTTTATACCGAATGTGACGGGCGGCTTTTCTGCACGGTATGCGACGGCATGGGGAGCGGCAAGGACGCCGCGGCGGCGTCGCGGCTTACGGGAATAGTGCTCGGCAGACTGCTGTACGCCGGCTGCGACAGGTCCGTGACGCTCCAGGCGCTGAATCAGATCATACGGCAGAGGCGCACGGAGTGTTTTTCAACTGTGGACATGCTTGAAGCCGACCTTATGTCGGGCGAAGCGTCTTTTTACAAATGCGGGGCGTCGCCGTCGTTCATACTGCGCAAGGGCAAAGTCTACCGCATAGCCTCCCACACGCCGCCGGTCGGCATTATGAAGGAGCTTTGCGCGGAACGAGTTGAATTCAGACTTATGCGCGGCGACGTTGCGGTAATGGTAAGCGACGGAGTGACGGACAGCTCCGAGGACGCGCCGTGGCTTCACACCGTTTTAAGCGAACTTGAAAACACCGACCCGGCGCTGATCTGCGACACTCTTATGGAAGAGGCGGAAAAACGTTACGGCAATTCCGACGATATGACTGTTCTTGCGGTGAGGTTTACGTAAAGGCGGACGAGCAATGCTCGCCCCTGCAATTCACGTCACGAAGGGACATATCGCATTCCGCAGGAATATATCGCGTCCGCAGGACATATCGCGTTTCACAAGAAACATATCGCGTTCTCAAGAAACATATCGCGTCCCGTAAGGAACAATTATTATGGCGATATATCGCTGTTGCGATGCGATATATTTGCTTCGCAAATGCGATATAATGCTTACGCATTGCGATATGCGCTTCGCGCATGAAAAACGGACGAGCAATGCTCGCCCCTGCAGGATAAACGGATTTGATTTCGCGATGATCCGCGGCGGCGCTTTCCGTGCCGTACGGCAAAGATAAAAATACATAGAAATACCCCGGCACGGAATTGAAATATTTTCCGCGCCGGGGTCCTGTATTTTATTTTTTTCAAAGCGGCGGAAAATATTTCCCGTTTGCGCCGTGCGCAAACTGCGCCGCCCTGCCGCTTAGTTAAGTTCGCTCAAAAAATTGTCAAACATTGACTGGAAATCAACGTTGCCTAAGAACGCCGATCCCGCACCGATGATCGCGTAAACTATCAGAATGACAACAGCGACAACGATCGATATAGCGGAAATGACTATACCCGCGACGCCGAGGCCTCTCTTATAAAGCGCGCATCCGATTATACCGGTTATAAGTCCGATAAACGCAAGAGCTATGGAATATCCGGGCATCCAGCAAAGACCGAGAGCCGCTAACGCGTAGATCAGGCTGTGTATGCAGAGTATGAGGCTCGCTATTTTCTTTCCCTTGCTGACTTCCTTCTTGGGAGCCGCAGGCTGTGCGTAATATACAGGCTGGGGCTGGGGCTGCGGTTGGGGTTGAGCGTAATAAGTCTGCTGAGGCTGGGGCTGCGGTTGAGGCCGCGCAACGTTCATCGGCGCGCCGCAATTGGTGCAGAACGATGCGCCGTCCGCGTTCTTAGCGCCGCATTTTGAACAGAATGCCATAATAACTATCCTTTCTTTACTTTATATTACTTGTTTATAATTTTCTTTATATCAAAGCATATTCAAAAGATTGTTCGGGTCAAGCGCGCTGAAATCAAAGCCGTTTATCGCGGTTATGATCAGAGCTACGGTAAACAGAGCAAGGCTGATTATCGACAGTATAAGGCCTATTTTTGCCGTAACTCTTCCGCTTTTTTTAACGCCTATAATGCCGGTTATAAGACCGACCGCCGAAAATATCGGAAACAGACAGCATATAAATCCGGCTATGCCGAATATCAGACTGACCGTGCCCAGACCGCCGCCGCCTGACGCGGGCGCTCTGTCTTCTTCCGGTACGACGTTCTGCTCCTCCGGCCTGTACTGCTGATACTGCGGGCCGTAATCCTGTCTGTACTGCTGATATCTTTGCTGCCAGCCGGACTGGTCCTCCCGCACTTTATTCTGCGAAGGCTCCGGCTTTGTCAGACGCATACCGCATTCCGTACAGAAATTGAAACCTTCCGGCGAAAACGTGCCGCACTTCGGACATACGGGCATATCTGATATCAACTCCCTTCTCTTTTATACCATTATACAACAGCGCAAAAACTTTGTCAATACGGTTTTTGCAAAAAATAATTTATCTGTTTATGCCTATCACAAGCAAAGATCTCGCGTCCGTGAACCGCTCTCTGTTGTCCTTCGCGCCGAAGATGCCGGCTATAACCTTTTTCGTGCTGAACGCCGCGGAGGCTATCAGACAGCAGCCCGCCTCGTCCGTCGTACCCGTCTTCATACCGTTTGCGTTTTCGTAAAAATACGGGCTGTCCGGGTCTATCAGCTTGTTCGTGTTCTCCCAGCTGTTTTTATGGCCGCTCGCGTATCTGACGTCGTCGTGCTCGAGTGCGGCGTATTTCATTATTATCGGCTCGGAGAGGGCGGCGTACGCTATCGTCATTATATCGATTATGGTTGTATAGTGATCGTCGTCATGATAACCGTCCGGGCACGTGAAATGCGTGTTTTTAAGTCCCAGCACTTCCGCCCCGTATCTGTTCATCTCGTCAACGAAGACTTTCGTCGCGTCCACGCCGGACAGATTTTCGTCCTTCGCTATTATCCTGCCCACGCCCGCGGCGACCGTATACGCCGCGTCGCCGCCGGACGGCAGCATCATGGCTTCGATAAGCATATCGAGCGACAGCTCGTGATTTGATTTTATGTAAGCGATCGAAGAATCGGACGCTAAAAGCGACTGCTCGTCCCCGGGCTTGAAAACGACGTCCGGCTCGCAGTATTTCAGCGCGACAATCGCCGTCAAAAGCTTCGTCGTGCTTGCCGGATATATTTTTTCCTCCGGGTCGCAATTTATATACATTATTTCCTTTGTATTTGCGTCGATCAGTATGGCGTAGGGTGAGGTGACCGTCACGTTTACGGGGTTGTCCGCCATTTTAAACGTCCCGTACGGCGACGGCGGCTCCGGCTCCGTTTCTTCTTCCGTTTCCGTCTCCGTCTCTGTTTCCGTCTCGGTTTCCTCAGTTTGGTCTTCCGTTACGTCAACTTCCGTTTCAGTGACGGGAACTGACGTCTCCTCCGGTTTATTCGTGCACGCGCAAAGCAGTGCCGTATATATGAACGCCGCGGCAAGCAGCAGTGATATAAGCTTTTTCATACAGTCTCTCCGGTTTTTTCTTAATAATATCCCATTTCCCCGTTTTTTTAAACTGTTTGTATATAAGTATTTGTAAATATTTATAGCCGGGCGAGCGTTAAATCCGACCCGCTTTTTTTCGTAAGAAATGAAAAATAATTGCGTTTACACAAAATTTTTACTGTTTTTCGATAATTTTGTATTGACAAATCGGAAAAGATGTGGTATTATATGAAAAAAAACGAGGGAGCGTATTTATGCAGCAGCTTGTTCTTGAAGAAGTTACCCCGGAGGCGGAAAGAGCCTTTGAGGAAGAATTTGCACAAAGATTTGAAGAAGATAAAAGCGGATATCCGCAGGTAAAAAGATCGCGTTACGGCACCGCCGAGCGGGTTTTCGCGTTTATCTGTTTTGTTCTGGGTTATTTTTTACTTCGCACCTTCAACGGCGCGGGTCTCGGCGCTACGGTCACGACGGTGCTTCTGACCGCGGTCCTTGCCGTGTATATGAACAGTAAAGGCGCGGTACAGCGCGCGCCGCATTACGTTTATCTTGCGGCAACTGCGCTGTTTTCATCCGTTTTCGTTTTGTCCGACGACGGATTCATAAAAACGCTGGCGGCGATATTCATTTTCTTTGCGCTAATGTTTTACCCGTATTTCACACACGGCTCCGGCAGGCGCGAATTCATAAACGATATGTTCGTTTTCGATATGATAAAATCCGCGCTTATAATGCCGTTTTCGTCAATAATAAGCGTTTTCCCGGCGGCGTTCTCCGGCAAGCGCGCGAAAAAAAGCGGATTCAGAGCGTGGCATATAGTCGTAGGGCTTTGCATAGCCGCGCTTCCGACGTTTATTGTGGCGACGCTGCTCTGCTCCGCGGACGCCGGATTCACCAATCTGTTAAACAAAGCGGCGGATTTTTTCTCGCACGGCATATTTGACGAGATACTCTGGTTCATAGCCGGAACACCGGTCGCGATGTA
>JAEEGW010000366.1 GCA_016280525.1 Clostridiales bacterium | reverse complement strand
TCGTTTACTCTTCCGTCATTCGTCCCGTCGCTGCCGCGCTTTTCCCACGTGTATTTCGGGTACGTTATCATAGTGCGCGTGTCTCCCACCTGCCACGGCGTTTTCATATCCGCTATCATTATCACCTGACCTCTGTCGCCGGTAAAACTGCAGTACGCCGTGTAAAGCTCGCCGCTGTCCTCGTCGTAATACACAGTCTGGTCTATACACAAAGCGTCCGGCAGAGTCACGCCCTTGAATTTATAATCGCCGAACGGATCGTCACCCTCGGACTCAAGGCAGTACATACGCATGGAATCAAACTCAAATCCGTTCATGCAGGCGCACGAATAAACGTACCATTTGTTCTCCTTCGGATTGTAGTGTATCTCCGGCGCCCATTCGTTCCAGCCGAGAGTTTTGCCGCCGCCTACGTCGTCGCCGCATTTTATAAGCACTTTGGATTCTCCGCTTATAAAAAGATCCTCAACGGTTCTGCTCCTGTAAAGCGTAACGGTCGGCACCTCCGTCGCAAGACCGTAGTAATATCCGTCGTGATATACTATGAACGGGTCCGGCATGGATTTGTCCGATATGGGATTTCTGAAAGTTTTCACCGGTTCCGTTTCCTCCGCTTCCGTTTCCGTCTCAGTTTCTGTTTCCGTTATTTCTTCCGTTACCGCCGCCGTGCTCTGCTCCGGCTCGGTCTCCGTTTCCGCCGGTTTTGACGTGCAGGAACACGCAAACAGTATAGATAGGATCAAGACCGCCGTTATTATTTTTTTCATTTGCCGCTCTCCTTTGACGTCCATTCTTTAAGTTCTTCTTCGCTTATGCCCATTTTTGTTACAAGCCCGTTATAGCTTATACCGTACTGCGCCTCGCTTATCGCTCCGTGCTCTTTCAGCGTATCGAGCGTATGCACCTGCTTTAAAAACAGGAATTTCTTTTGTTCATTCGTCATATATATCGTACCTGTCAAGATAATTATGGTATTCCCCGCCGGATTTATATCCGGGGAAAGTGTCAAGACATACCGCGTGTATGCTGTTGAAAATGCTTTTTTCCACGTTCGGATCGTCCTCGCAGAGCTTTTTTATAAGCTGTTTTACTTCAAGCCGCTTTGATTCGCCGACGTCGGCGGCGCTCCTCTCCGTCATTTTGCAGGCGCAGCGTATGAAATCAAGTCCGTTGTATTTCGCCCACGATATTATATCGTCCTCGCGCACGCAGTAAAGCGGGCGTATAAGCTCCATTCCTTCAAAATTCGTGCTGTGCAACTTCGGCAGCATGGCCTGTAACTGCGAGCCGTAGAGCATTGCCATAACGGTGGTTTCTATTACGTCGTTTAAATGATGCCCGAGCGCTATTTTGTTGCAGCCGAGCTCCTTTGCCTTTGCGTAAAGGTGGCCGCGGCGCATACGCGCGCAGAGGTAACACGGCGTTTTATCCACCGAATCCGCTATTGCGAAAATATCACTTTCAAATATATTTACCGGGATATTCAGCTTTGCCGCGTTGTTTTCTATTTTTTCTCGGTTTTTTTCACTGTAGCCGGGGTCCATTACGAGAAACTCAAGTTCAAACGGTATGTCGCTGTAGCGCTGAAGCATCTGAAGCAGCTTAGCCATCAGCATCGAATCCTTGCCGCCGGAAATGCAGGCGGCTATTTTGTCGCCCTCTTTTATAAGTTCGTATTTTTTGACCGCCTCAACGAACGGATTCCAGAGCTGTTTTCTGTATTTTTTGCTGATACTGCGCTCGGCCTGCTGATAGAATTCAAGCTCTTTACTCATTTTTAACCCCCGTCAGATCCTTTATCACCTCGCCGGCGATTATATATCCGGCGACGGTCGGAACGAACGAAACGCTGCCCGGCACGGCTTTGCCCGTCGTCTCGTCGTATTCGCCGGTCTTGATCGGCGGCTCTTTAGAATATACGACTTTCAAGTCCTTCACGCCGCGCTTTTTAAGCTCCGCGCGCATAACGCGGGCAAGCGGGCAGACGGAGGTCTTGTATATATCCGCGACCTCGAACGCGGTCGGGTCGAGCTTGTTTCCCGCGCCCATACTGCTTATCACCGGGACGTTTGCCGCCTTTGCTTTCATAATGATACCTATTTTTCCAGTCACCGTATCTATCGCGTCTATCACGTAATCGTACAGCGTAAAATCAAAATCATCCGCGGTCTCCGGCGAGAAAAACACTTTATGCAGGTTTAAAACAACGTCCGGGTTTATGTCTTTGAAACGCTTTGCCGCCGCGTCCACCTTAGCTTCTCCCACAGTAGAGCCCGTCGCTATTATCTGCCGGTTCAAATTAGACTCGCTGACAACGTCGTTATCGATAAGATCGAGCGTATCGACGCCGCAGCGCACGAGAGCCTCCGCGGCGTTGCCGCCGACGCCGCCGATGCCGAACACCGCAACGCGGCTGTTTTTCAGTTTTGCCATAGCTTCCCTGCCTAAAAGAAGCTCCGTTCTTTCAAAAATGTAAGACATCATTTATCCCTTTGCAGAAATTCAAATACGCGGTTTTTGTAGTCCGGTGCCTCGTCAAACACGGTATGGCCGTACGGTGGCCCGTACATATAAAGCTCGCAGCCGATTTTCAGCGCTATATCGACGGACGCTTTCGGCGGCAGGATTTTGTCTTCTGAGGAGCCCAAAACGAGCGTAGGACATTTTATCCCGCTTAATCTGTCGTACACGTCAAACCCGTCTGACGCGTTATACAGTATCTCAAACCGTTTCAGTTCTTCTTCGCTAAGCTCTATATGCGGCGCTTTCATCCCCGCAGCCTGCGCGACGCCGTCCGAATAAAGCACCGCCATAAAATTATTTATTTTTTCTTTTATACCGTCTCCGGCAAACGCGGGTCCGGGTATCATTTTAGGCGCGGTGGAACATAAAACGAGCTTCTCGACAAGATCGGGGTGATCTGCCGCAAACTGCTGCGCCGCCATGCCGCCCTGCGATACGCCGAATATGCAGGCTTTATCGATCCCGAGCGCGCTCATCACCGCCGCGGTATCTTCCGCCATGTCTTTTATTCCGTACCCGTCAAACAGATTCAGCCGTCTGTCGAGCAGATAAACGGTATAGTCCTTCGTAAAGACGGAATAGGCTTCCGCTATCGCCGCCTCGTACGGAAGCACGCTTTTTACGCTCAGCCCCGGCAGGATTATAAGCGTCTTATCGCCTGTGCCGAATTTGATATACTGCAAGTCCAGATCGTTTGTTTTTATCGTTTGTATCATAATAGCCCCGTTTGGATTTGATAATTGAATTATATACTATTTGAATTCAAATATCAATACGTTTTTATAAATTTCTTATTTTGAAAAATAAGTAAGCGCGTCGGGCAGGCAGGGATTCCCCGACGCGAACCTGAGAGCGTTGGGAGTTCGCGTAAGGGGGACGCCGACCCGTGCGGCTAAAGCCGCAAAAAGCCCCGAGTATTCGAGGGGGGAGGCGGGGGTTTGGGGGTGGATAGGGGGGTGGGGGGAACCCACAAAAGCGCCGGTACGGCGCACAATTCGTCGCGGAGCGACACCGGTTTTTATTATTTATTATTTCTTCTTTATTCTTTATTCTTTAAGACGAACGACCAATGGTCGCCCCTACATTGATTTGAACGGACGACCAATGGTCGCCCCTACATTGATTTGAATGGACGACCAACGGTCGCCCGTACATTGATTTATTTAAAACGGCGGGAGAAAACTCCCGCCATACATTCATTTTTCTTATTTCGCCGTATAGAACGCCACGACCGCTTTGTGCATATTGTAAACGTCGAATTTTGATACGACCTCGTACGGCGCGTGCATCGATATTACCGGAACGCCGACGTCGACCGTGTCTATGTTCTTTTCCGATATGAACTTTGCAACGGTACCGCCGCCGCCCTGGTCGACCTTGCCGAGTTCGGCGGTCTGCCATACGACGTTATTATCGTCAAATATCTTTCTTATCTTGCCTACGTATTCGCCGGACGCGTCGTTTGTGCTGGACTTTCCGCCGCCGCCCGTGTATTTGGAAAGCGCTATGCCGCAGTTGATGAGCGCGGAGTTGTTTATCTCATACGCTCCGGCAAAGTTCGGGTCGTACGCCGCGGAGACGTCCGCGGACAGACATACGGAATTTGCGCGGACGATGCGCTCGTTTTTACCTAAGGTCTCGCAGATATCGGATATGATATCGCAGAACGCGCTCGTCTTCATACCGGTATTGCCGTCCGAGCCGGTCTCTTCCTTATCCGCTAAAATGCTCATGACCGTCTTTTTCGGTTTGGTAAGCGACAGGATCGCGGAGATCTCGGGATACGCGCAGACCTTGTCGTCGTGGCCGTACGCCGCTATCAGCGATCTGTCAAGACCTATGTCGCGCGCCTTGAGCGCGGGAACGGCGCAGAGCTCTGCGGACTGGAAATCGGTCTCGGTCATGCCGTATTTATCGTTTAAAAGTTTGAGCAGGTTGAGTTTTATCGCTTCCGAAGTTTCCGTGTCGAACGGCATGCTGCCGGACAGAAGATTCAGCTGTTCACCCTCTATCGCGGCGCCTACCGTCTTTGCGTACTGGTCGCGCGCGAGATGCGGGAGAATGTCGTTTATGTAAAATAACGGGTCGTTATCGTCTTCGCCTATAAGAACGTCAACCGTCTTGCCGTCCGCCAGCGTTACAACGCCGTGAAGTGCAAGCGGCAGAGCGGTCCACTGGTATTTTTTGATGCCGCCGTAGTAGTGCGTCTTCAAAAACGCCATTCCGCCCGCCTCGTATACGGGATTCGCCTTGAGGTCAAGGCGCGGAGAGTCTATATGCGCGGCGGTTATCGCCATTCCTTTTTCTATATCCTCGCTGCCTATTATAAAGAAATATACGCTTTTGCCGCGGTTGTTGTAGTAAAATTTATCCCCGGCTTTTACTTTCGTGCCGAATTTGTATTCTTTAAAGCCTTTTTTCTTAGCAAGTCCTATGGAGTACGCAGTCGCGTCTCTTTCCGTTTTTGCATTGTCCAAGAATTTTTTGTAATCCTCGCAGTATGCAAACACGGCTTCTTTTTCGTCCGGGCATTTTTCAAACGCCGATTTTTTCTTATAAAGAAGTTTTTCCTTTAAAAGATCGGCTTCT
>JAEEGW010000365.1 GCA_016280525.1 Clostridiales bacterium | reverse complement strand
ATGGGAGACAAATCCGCTGAAAATCTAATAGTCGCTATACAGAATTCAAAATCCGCCGGACTTGACAGACTTATATACGCGCTGGGTATAAGAAACATCGGCCAGAAAGCCGCGTCGGCTCTGGCTGAAAGATACGGCAATATAGACGCGCTGTTTGAAGCGACCGAAGAAGACCTGTGCACCATAGCGGATTTCGGCAAAGTAATGGCGGAGTACGTCATAAACTTCTTCTCGCATCCGCAGACAAGACAGCTCATAGACGAGCTGAAAGCCGCCGGCGTCAAAACCGAATACGAAAGAAAAGCGGTAAGTGACAAATTCGCCGGGCTTACGTTCGTTTTAACGGGCACGCTGCCCACGATGACGCGCGACGAAGCGGAGGCTATGATAATCGCACGCGGCGGCAAAGCGTCGTCATCCGTATCAAAAAACACCTCTTACGTTTTAGCCGGAGAAAAAGCCGGGTCTAAGCTCACAAAGGCGCAGGCTCTCGGCGTACCGGTGATAGACGAAGAAGAATTCTTGAAAATGTGTGAAGAGTAATGTTTGCAGATTACGTTAAAATTTATATAAAAGCCGGCAACGGCGGCAACGGCTGCGTGTCTTTCCGCCGCGAAAAATACGTTGCAAAAGGCGGGCCGGACGGCGGCGACGGCGGCCGCGGCGGAAACATAGTTTTCCAGGCCGAGGTCGGCAAGGATACGCTGATAGATTTCAGATATAAAAGAAAATACGTCGCGGAAAACGGCGGCAACGGCGCCGGCGCGAAATTCCACGGCAAAAACGGCGCCGATCTTATAATAAAAGTTCCCAAAGGCACGGTCATACGCGACGCGGCGACGGGAAAAGTCATAAAAGATATATCCGATGACGAGCCGTTTATCTGCCTTCGCGGCGGTAAAGGCGGCTGGGGCAACAAGCATTTCGCAACGCCAACCAGACAAATACCGCGCTTTGCCAAAAACGGCATAGAAGGACCGGAAAAAGAGGTCATCCTCGAGCTGAAAATGATAGCGGACGTAGGTCTTATCGGTATGCCGAGCGTCGGAAAGTCTTCTCTGCTCTCGCAAATTTCCGCGGCACGGCCGAAGATAGCCGATTATCACTTCACAACTCTTTCGCCGAATTTAGGCGTTGTCCCGGTGGATGAAAGCGCTTTCGTCTGCGCGGACATTCCCGGACTTATTGAAGGCGCGTCGGACGGCGCGGGCTTAGGTCACGATTTTCTGCGGCATATAGACCGCTGCAGACTGCTTTTGCATCTGGTAGATATTTCTCAGTCCGAGGGCAGAAACGTGATAGAGGACCTGAAAGCGATAGACGGGGAGCTTTACAAATACTCGCCGGAGCTTGCGTCACGCCCGCAGATAGTCGTAGCGAACAAGACGGACGCGCTTGACAGAGAGGCTGTTGACGTAGAGGCTTTTGAAAAATACGTCGCGTCAACCGGCAGATCGCTTCTATACATCTCCGCCGCAACGGGCGAAGGTGTTAAAGAGCTTGTAAGATTTGTAAAAACAGAGCTTGACAAGCTGCCGCCGCTTACGGTATACGAACCCGAATACACGGAAGAGGACGATATCAAACCCGACGAGGAACCGACTGTGACCGTCGTAAAAGAAGACGGCGTATGGAACGTTGAAGGTGCATGGTTATACAAGCTGATGGGCAGGATAAACTTTGACGACAGAGAGTCTATGGCCTATTTTGACAAAATGCTGCGCAAATACGGCATTTACGGTCAGATGGAGGCGCAGGGCGTCTGCGACGGAGACATAGTCAGCTTATACGGCTTTGAATATGAATATGTAAAATAGAGGTAAAAAGACATGATAGCAAAACAATTATCTATTTTTGTTGAAAACAAGACCGGCAAACTCGCAAACGTAACGCAGACGATAGCCGATTTAGGTGTGAATATCTACGCGCTGTCCATAGCGGACGCAACGGATTTCGGCATCTTACGCATAATCGTGGACGACGCGGAGACCGTCGCGGACGAGCTGCGCAACAACCGCATGACCGTTTCCGTTGGCGACGTTATCTGCATAAACCTTGAGGACAGACCGGGCGGCCTGACCGAGCTGTTAAAGGTGCTTTACTTGAACGGCATATCCGTGGAATACGTTTACGGTTTTTCCACGCCGCAGTCAAAAGACCTCGCCAGCGTAGTTTTACGCGTGGACGACCCCAAAAAAGCCGACGCGATACTTAAAGAAAACGGATTCAATTGATTTTTAATACATAAAAAAACCGTTTGATAACCCCGCCGGACAGCGGGGTCGTCAAACGGCTCTTTTTTTATTACTGCGATTGCAGAATTAAGAATGTAGGGGCGAGCATTGCCCGTCCGCTCTTCACGCGCTCGCTGTGCGAGCGCATATCACAATGCGTAAGCATTATATCGCATTTGCAAAGCAAATATATCGCATCGCGAAGGCGATATATCGCCTGACAGTCCCTACGGGACGCGATATGTTTCTGCCGAAACGCGATATACCTGACGGCGCGATATATCCTCCGGATGCGATATGTCCCTTCGGGACATGAACGGTAGTGGCTAGCATTGCTCGTCCTTTACGGCGTAAAATCCAGATCGTTCGCGTCGTGAACGGTGACGACCGGCACGCCTTTTTCTTCAAATATAGGAATTATCTTATCCCTTACGATATTGCCCGTGACCTCGTATGAGAGCATATACCGCTTGCCGTTTTTCAAAACCACGATATACTGCTCTCCAGGCACGAACATACCGTAAACGTTATACGCGCCCTCCGCGCGCACGAGCTTTTCAACGTCCGAATACGCGTAGTTGTCGCCCGAAATTATTGAATTGTCCGACGGCAGTCTCAGCCCGTCGTTATAAAACGCCGCGTATGAATTTGCGGTGAGCATAACGGATACGACGAGAAGCGCGGTTATCGCGCCGGCGGCGACGGACAGACATCCCGTCCTGCGTTTGTTTATGCTTATGCGGTCAAGCGCGGACAGATATTCTCTGCGCTCGCGCTTGAAGAACACCAGCGTCACGCCTCTGCAGTACCAGCTGAAAACGAACGCGGGTATCATGGACGAAGAGATATATCTTACGGCGTTTACGATAAACCACGCGTCGGACCACAAAGCGCCTCTGTATATGAGTGCCGAGGAAAGAAAATGTATCCCGGCAAGCGCCGCCGCACACGGCAGTATCAGCAGAAGCATGGTGATAACCGTGCGAAGTATCTGTGTTTTGCCCGAAAATATCGCTTCACCCGTAGTATCGCATTCGTCAGGCACGGCTTCGTACTTGTAGTCGAGCGAGGCGATGAACGACATAAGCCTTATCTGATAATACGATTTGTTTCTTATGCGCCTCATTCCGTTATACGCGGAATCATAATCGCCGCGCAAAAACTGCGCGTACGGTTTTGATACGTAAAACGAGTCGTCCACAAGATAATACGATTCTAAAAAATGCTCAAAATCATCGTCGTCAGAATCCGCGGCGCGGAAAATATCCCTGCCGTAATGGGCGTTGACGCTGTCCGAGAACTTGTCGAATATATCGGACATATCCGCTCTTCTTTGTGAAAGCGCGCTCAATTTAGGCAAAAGCTCCGTAAGCTCCGGCTCAAGCGCGGCTATGACTTGCCGCATCTTCTCCGGAGTTTCTATATATGCAAACGTGTAGCAGCGGAAATTCGTGTCGTCCAGCTTATACATTATATCGTACGGCGAATACTTTACGAACGGCATACTGCGGTCAAAGATTATTCTGAAATTGAAAATACTGCAAAAGCTGATACCGCCCATGGCGGTATAAACGTATTCGATATCGAAATCGGTATAAGAGGCGACGCAGACCATTTTCATAAGCTCGCCCTTTTTTCTGATACCCGAATATTCCGCGCGGCTGTCAAAGCCTCTTGCGCCGCTACGCTCGGAAAACGCGGCAATGCCTTCAAAAAAAGCGTCCGCAATAAGATTTCTTTTACGCATATCTGACCTTAATTAAGTATTTTCTT
>JAEEGW010000364.1 GCA_016280525.1 Clostridiales bacterium | reverse complement strand
AGGCTTTCTATCGTGCAGTTGACGAACGTCAGATTTTTTGAATTCCAGCCTAAGTATTCACCGGATATGAAAGAGTCGTAAACCGTGACGTTTTCGCCGTTCCAGAAAGCGTCCTTCGTTATGAGCCGCGAGTTTTTCATAATTATATTTTTCGCTCCGTCAAACGAATAGTTGCCGTCAAGCGAAAGCCCGTCCACCTCGATACCGCTGCAGTTCATTGCGAAATACGGCGCGTTAGTCGCGGTGACGTCCTTCAGCTTTATATTATTGCAGCTCCACAGCGTTTCCTGCGCGTTGTGGAATACTACGTTTGACAGCGTTATGCCGTCGCAGCGGCGGAAAGCTTTCGGCGCTTCTATTATCGTATCCGTAAACTCCACGTTGTTCGAATACCATATACCCGCGCGCGCCATTTCAAACAACGTGCATCTTTCCACTTTTACGTCGTCACAGTACCATAACGGATATTTCCATCTGAAAAGACAGTGCTTTAAACTGATGTTTCTGCTTTCCTTTAACGGAGATTCGCCGTCTTCAAAAACTGTGTCTTCTATGTGAAGATTTTCAGATGCGAACAGCGCCCGCTCTTTCTTATATCTTCCGTCTCTTATCTCTTTCATACGGTTTTCTCATTTCATAATTATTTATACGCAAATTATATCAGACGTAGCAGACGTATTCAATAATAAGTTGTAAATTCTGGTAATATATTTGAATTTATTATAGTTGAATTTTATGAATTTTTCAAGTGAAATCGATTTCTGAAAGCAAGTGTAAAAAACATTTATTTTTTTCAAAAAACCTATTGACAAACGACGTTTGATTTGTTATAATAACACCCGCAATCAAACATTGCGGCATCGCCAAGCGGTAAGGCAACGGACTCTGACTCCGTCATCACCTAGGTTCGAATCCTAGTGCCGCAGCCAAAAAAAAACAAGCAGCCGGCGGCTGCTTGTTTTTTATCTGTATTCGTTTTTCAGCGTCATTTTTGCAAAGAATTCCGGTCTGTGAAAATCGGGCTTTTCGGTTTTTACGGGCGCAAACGAGCCGTAGTGGGCAAATTCGCATTCGTCGCCGCATTTATAGAAATTTCCGTATATCACGCTGTTTTCGCTAAAAGAACACGTTCCATATACAGCTTTTATTATATCAAGACTTACGAATATTTCCGCCGTCCATCTGTCTTTGCGCTTGTAAATCCTGACTTTCGGGAATTCGCCTGCGAGTTTGTCAAGCGGCGTTCTGTTCCCTCTTCCCTCTCCGTAAGCGGAAAGGATCGCACCGTTTGCGTTTACTTCACAGTTTACGTAACCGCCTTTTTTATAGCGGGCGAAAAACTCAAGACAGCTGTCCGTATATACCGGATCCATGTTGTTTTTATATACGGCTTTCGGCTTGGATTCATACGCCGTAAGTCTTGCGATAAAGCCTTTTTTCGGTATGAAAGCGAGCTGCGCGTAAGTTTTCGGCCTGTATTCTCCGCCCCATTCGTAGCAGTCCACGTGGGCTTTTTTTATTTTCCGGAAATCCGGTTTATCTGTTATAAGTATCTTATATTCTTTCATCAGCTCGCCGCCTTTTCAAACTTTATCTTTCCGACCGTGCGCGGAGAAACTACCGCGATATACGTGTTACCCGACGATACCTGAAGCGGCGTAAGACCGTCTTCTTCAAACAGTCTTATCGGATTCGTGCCGTCCGTCCTCTGCCATTTTATCTGTATGCAGCTTCCGCCGTAGACGTAATATCCCGTGCCTGTGCCGCTGTCGCTTATATTCATCTCCCCGGTCGTGTTGTCTATGACGGTATGGTCTATTGAAAGAATTATGATATTTGTAAACGAAAGCTGTTTGCCGTTTATCGCGTCTATATGCGGTCCGTCATACTGAACTCTTGAATACTTGTTTGAAAGCGTGGAGTACGTGTATTCTATCGTCATATTCGTTGAAAACGGGATGGACAGGTACGTGCAGTATTTTCCGTTCATCTCTCTGTTTTTCATATAATCAAGCGTCGTATACGGCGATACGGGATTTACGACTTTGAGCGATATGCCGTACTGTGAGGCTCTCGCGCCGAGGCCGTTTTCCTCGGTTACCACGCTGTTTTCGTACCCTCTCGCCGTATTGAGAAGCTCGTCGCGGTAAAAGCCGGGCGACATCTCGCCGGAGATAGCGTCAAGCACTTTTATACCGCGCGCGGACATAACGCTGTTTCCGTTTGCCGTGGAGCCCGCTTGAGCAAGCACGGCGTTGTGGTTTGCCGCAAAGTCAAAGAAATACGCTCTTGAATCTATAACGGGCCCGACTTTTTTTACAAGCGAGGCGTCGGAATATACCGCAAGAAACCTTGTCATTCCGCCTTCAACAAGCGCTTCGTATATCACGGCGGCGTTAGTCAGTCCGTACTGCGGAGCGGCTTTTCTGTCGTTTTTGACGACTACGGCGATCGGGCGCGAGGTACTGAGATCGCGTTCCGTCGGCTCCGCGGTTATGGGGTCGAAATACTTCGGTCCCTCCGCCTGCGTTACAGTCTCCGTCACCTCTTCCGTTTCCGTCTCCGTTTCGGTCTCTGTCTCCTTGATATAAGGATCTATAATATTCTCTATTTCATCGCATGACACAATGTTTACGGTTATTGCAAGCAATAGTGCGATAAGTATCAGTTTTCTTTTCATTTTAACGTCCTTTCGTTACATCAGATAAAATCCGTTTCTATCTGCTTTGAGCACTCCGGCGTTGAATATATGAAACGGTAGATATGCGTTACGTTTTCCGGCACGTAGTATTTAATCGGCTGTGGCTGAGCCTTGCCCTGCACGCCGACGACTACGAGCTTGACTTTCATTTTCTTTTCGTCTATGCTCTTTATGTATACCGCTACCTCGTCTCCCGGCTCTATATCGCCGCGGTATTCGGATAATCCCGAAAGATTAGGCGCAAGCTCTATAAACACGCCGTAAGGCTCGATACCTCGTACTATGCCGCGCACTGTCTGACCGGGCGAGAAATTCGCGGCGTTTTCCTCCCACGTTCCGAGAAGTTCTTTGAGCGACAGAAATATGCGGAACGGATCGCTTTCAATGCGGCTTATGACGCACCTTATATCGTCTCCCGGTTTTAATCTGTCCGATGCGTGAGATATTCTTGATACCGATATACAGTCGACCGGCAACAGCGCCGTCACGCCGCAGCCCACGTCAACGAAAGCTCCGAATTTTTCCGTATGCGTGACGCGGCAGTTTATGACGTCTCCGGGCAAAAGATACGAAATATACTCTTCAATACATTCTTTCTGCGCGTCGGAGCGTGACAGAAGCGCGAATTTTTCTTCGCCTTCACCGTACAGTTCCTTTACTTTAAAACAAACCGGCTTGCCTACGCGCGTTATCACCGCTATATCTTTGGGCGGCTCGCCGTTTTGCATATATAACGCCTGCCCGTACGGTATGATCCCCGTAACGCCGCCTAAATCAAGTCTCAGGTCGAAATCCCTGCTGCAGGAGGAAGCTATCCCCTCAAGCGTTTTGTTTGACTGTAATGCCAGGCGCAGTCCCGCCTCGTTTCTTATATATCCCGTATTCTCCGCGGTTGTGTATAAACGTCCCTCCGGCAAAAAGCTGTTCTGCATATTCTTATCCTCCGTTTTTAACTGATATATAGTATTATCAGCAAAACGGAAATATGCAAAGCAAAGATTTACGCCTTATATCCATTATACACCAAATTTTTTTAATTGTATAGCAATAACTGAAATTTTTTATAAAAAAAGACTTTATTTTTTTTTCAATATGTGTTATAATACGACAAAACGGGCGTGTAGTCCGTTAAAAAGACTGTTTTCAGCGGAGGATCGCCGTTTGATCATTTTTTCGTCAAGTACAACAGATACGGAAAAAGCGGGCGCGGAGCTTGCAAAAAAACTGAAGCCGCGTGATTTTGTCGCGCTATACGGCGACTTAGGCGTCGGTAAGACCGCTTTCGTTCGCGGCGCGGCTTCTGTTCTCTGCCCGGACGCCGCCGTCTGCAGTCCGACGTACGCAATCGTAAACCGGTACGGCGGAGACGTTACGGTATATCACTTCGATCTTTACAGGATAAACGACGAAGACGATCTATACAGTACGGGATTTTTTGATATGATAGAAGAAGACGCGATATTCTTCTGCGAATGGTGTGAAAAATGCCCGGGGGCGATACCGGATAACGCGATAAAAGTTTTTATCAGCCGTCAGGGCGACGGAAGGAGGATAGAAATTGCTGATACTCTCGCTTGATACTTCATCCGTTTCCGCATCCTGCGCGCTTGTAGAAGACGGCAAGACGGTCGCCGCGGGATTTTTGAACGCAAAGATCACGCACAGCGCGACGTTAATGCCCATGATAGAGGAGCTTTTCAAAGTTTCCGGAAAGAGCTTCGGCAGCGTTTCTATGCTCGCCGCGACGTCCGGACCGGGTTCATTTACCGGTGTGAGGATAGGCGCGTCTATCCTGCTCGGCCTCGCGTGCGGCAAAAACATACCGTGCGTCGGAGTATCAACGCTTCAGACTACGGCGTATCCTTTTGATAACGAAATATACGGCGGCAAGATAATCTGTCCCGTTATGGACGCGCGGCGCTCCCAGTTCTATAACGCATTGTTCAAAGACGGAAAAAGACTGACTGCCGACCGTGCGATAAGCGCTGAGGAATTATCCAAAGAGCTGCAGAGTTATGGCGAACCCGTTATAATCTGCGGGGACGGCGCCGAGCTTGCAATAAAGCTTATGCCGGATATACGGTTTATAAAGCCGCCGGCGCAGCTGATTTACCCCACCGCCGCAAACGCTGCGCGGCTCGCGTATGAAATATTTGAGAATACGGAAGATAAAAGCGTTTTTACAGATCTGAAATTCAAACCCGTTTATCTGCGCCCGTCGCAGGCGGAACGTACTTTAAACAACAATTAAGGAGAATATAAAAATGGAAAAGAAAATACTTGCAATAGGCTGTGATCACGGCGGCTACGAGCTCAAAGAGGCTATTAAGAATTACCTTACAGCCAATAATATCGAATTTACCGATTTCGGCTGTGACGGCGAATCCGTCAATTATCCCGACTATGCGGATAAAGTCTGCCGCGCGATACAGAGCGGCAAATGCTACCGCGGCATACTCGTATGCGGCACGGGCATAGGTATGAGCATGGCGGCAAACAAGCACAAGGGCATTCGCGCCGCCTGCTGTTCAGACACTTTTTCCGCAAGGATGACGCGCGCGCACAACGACGCTAACGTACTTTGCTTAGGCGGCAGAGTCGTCGGCTTCGGGCTTGCCATAGATATGGTCGAGCTTTTCTTGAAAACCGAATTCGAAGGCGGAAGACATCAGGTACGCGTTGATATGCTTACCGCTCTTGAAAATAAATAATAAGGGGAATTGCCATGTTTACAAAAAAGCCGCCTCTCGGCTGGAACTCCTGGAACACCTTCGGCAACGACATAAGCGAAGAACTTCTTATGCAGACCGCCGACGCCATGATCGAAAAAGGATTAAAGGACGCCGGATACGAATACGTCGTTATTGACGACTGCTGGTCGCTTCTTGAAAGAGACGAAAACGGCGATATAGTCACGGATCCGCAGAAATTCCCGCACGGTATGAAATATCTTGCCGACTACATCCACTCAAAAGGACTGAAATTCGGTATGTATTCCTGCGCGGGCGTCAAGACGTGCGCCGGCTATCCGTCAAGCTACCACAACGAATTCCGCGACGCAAAGCTTTTTGCCTCGATCGGCATCGATTTTCTCAAATACGATTTCTGCAACGTTCCGGCAGGCTCAAACGGTCCTCTGCTTTATCATACGATGAGCATGGCGTTGAAAGAATCCGGACGCGACATACTGTTCTCCGCCTGCAACTGGGGCGCGGATCACGTTGAAACGTGGATTCGTTCCTGCGGCGCGGGTATGTACCGCTCCACCGGCGATATAAACGACAATTTCGCCTCCGTACGTGACATTGCTCTTTCGCAGGTAGACAAGCTGGCTTACTCCGGTATAGGCTGCTACAACGATATAGACATGCTTATAGTCGGCATGTATAACCGCGGCAACGTCAGAAACGGCGGCTGCACCGACGTTGATTATAAAACGCATTTCTCCGTCTGGTGTATGTTCGGTTCGCCGCTTATGATAGGCTGCGATATAAGAAACGTAAACGACGTATCGCTCGACCTGCTCAAAAACAAGGACCTGCTCCGCATAAATCAGGACGAGGAATGCAGAACGGCGTTCGTCTGCGGCGACAACGGAAACAAAGGCCTCGCTTTCTTCCGCCATCTTTCCGATAACGAGTACGCGCTCATGTTCGTGAACTTCGCGGACGAAGAAGCCGAGATCACGCTCGATCCCGACAAGATAGGTCTTTGGAACGGATGCGGTTACGGCCTGTCCGTAAGAGACGTTTTCTCCGGCGATAAATTCGTTATAGCGGGCGAACATAAAGAAAAGCTCGCAGGCCACGACAGTAAGGTATTCCTTTGCAGAACGACGGCTATATAAGATGTACCGGCTGCGGCTCGGCTCTGACAAAAGACGAGATCGCGCT
>JAEEGW010000363.1 GCA_016280525.1 Clostridiales bacterium | reverse complement strand
GGCGTTGAAATCCGCGTCTTTTATGAGCAGAGCCGCTTCTTTGTCCGCCAAGACTTTTGCGTTTTTGTACTGCTGGTCGTCTGTGACGTTGGGGGACGGCACGAATATCGCGGCGCGTCCGGCTTCCGCTATTTCCGACGTCGTCATGGCGCCGGAGCGGCAGATTATAACGTCCGCCGCCGCCTGGCGGGCCGGCATATCGTATATGTAATCAAGAAGCTCGACGTTTTCCGCCCGGTCGGCTCCTTCATACGTTTCCTTTACTTCTTCATAGTTAGCGGCGCCCGCGGCGTGCGTCATTTTAACGTCTTTTCTGTTCGGCAGATACTTTTTCGCGTACTCCGATGCGGCGCGGTTTATCGTCTCCGCACCGAGCGAGCCGCCGTAGACTAAAACGCTGTATCTTTCCTTTATGCCGAGCGCTTGCCTTGCTTCTTCTCTCGTATAGTTCTGATCCGCGCGTTTGCCGGGGTTGCCCACTTTTATTATTTTATTTCTGTATTTCGGCTTAATATGCTCCGCCGCGGCGTCAAAATTCGTAAAAATGACGTCAACGTAAGGCGAAAGCATACGCACGGCAAGTCCGGGCACGGCGTTAGACTCGTGCACCGCCGTCGGTATTTTAAGCGACGCGGCGGCGCGGCAAAGCGGATAACAGACGTATCCGCCGGTGCCTACGACCAGGTCCGGTTTGTATTTTTTAAGCAGTTTTTTTGCACGGCTGACGCTTGTGAGCGTTAAAAACGCTGTTTTTATATTAGACAGCGACAGGCTTCTTTTAAGTCCCTGGATCTCAATATGCTCAAGCTGATAGCCGGCGCGCGGGACAAGGCGGTTTTCCATACCTTTTTTTGTTCCCACAAAGACTATCTCGCTGTCTTTTTCGTATTCTTTTATCGTATCGGCTATTGCAATGGCGGGATTTATATGTCCGCCGGTGCCGCCGCCCGTCATCATAACTTTCATAATCAAATCTTTTTCTCTGCTGAAAATCTTGATATGCACAGCAGTATGCCGCATTCCGCCATAAGTATTATAAGCGCCGTGCCGCCGTAGCTGATGAACGGCATTGATATACCCGTGGGCGGGAAAAGTCCCGTTACGACGAAAATGTTGAGCAGCACCTGTACCGCAATTTTACACGTTATTCCCGCCGCCAGAAGCCTTGAGAAGCAGTCCGGCGCGCGAAGCGAAATGAGTATGCCGCGCCATACGAACAGACCGAATATTATCATAAGTCCGATGGCGCCCACAAATCCGAACTCCTCGCAGACTATGGCGAATATAAAGTCGTTCTGCGGTTCGGGCAGATAAAGGTGTTTCAGCGTTGAATTTGTAAACCCCACGCCGAAAAGTCCGCCCGAGCCTATGGCATTGAAGCTCTGAATGACCTGCCAGCCGCTTCCGAGCGGATCGCTGTACGGATCGAGCCAGACGGCAAGTCTGTCGCTCGTATAGTCGGTCAGCGTAGCTATCGCAAGCGCGCCCGCGCCGCCCGCGCCGATTATGCCGAGCAGCCACGGCAGGGATATGCGTCCCCACAGCATAACTATCCAGCCTATCAAAAACAGGATTATAGTGCCGGACAGATGTTTTTCAACGAGAGTTACCGCGCAGACGAGACCGACGATGCACAGCGGTATGAAGACCTCTCTTAAAAACACGGGGAAACTTTCTTTGAATTTGCGTTTATGCAGCCTCTTGTTTTTTAAAGCTATCGTCCGCTCGTCAAGGTCGCGGTACGCGTCAACGTAGCGGCTTATGTACCACGCCAGCATCATGACGAGCGCGAGTTTCATTATGTCCGTAGGCTGGAATCTGAAAATGCCCAGGTCTATCCAGCGCTTTGCACCGTTTACGCTCTTGCCGATTATCGGAACGGATAAAAGCAGCAAAAACGATATTGCGAAAAATACCGGCGCGCCCCATTTCATATAAATCTTATAGTCAACGGACGCGAGCGCGAACATCGCAAGCCCGCCCAAGCCCGTGAAAATAAGCTGTCTTTGAACGTAGTAATAGCTGTTGCCGTAGTCGTTTTCCGCCCACGGATAGCTTGCGGAGTAGACCATTGCCAGACCGAAGCCGACGAGAATAAGGATGATAACGAGAAGCGGTATATCCGGCATCCCTCTCACCCTGAATATATTCTTTTCCCTGACCTGCTTTTTGACCTCAACGGCGGGGACTTCCTGCGTTTCGGTCTCAGTCTGCAAATCCGTCTTCTGCATTTACATCAATCCTCTTAAAGCAAAGTAAGATACAACGCACATGACCGCGGTGATAACCGAAAACACGGTCACTATTTTTATCTCCGACCAGCCGCACATCTCAAAATGATGATGTACGGGCGCCATTTTGAATATCCGTTTTTTGGTGAGCTTGAAAGAAGCCACCTGAAGTATTACGGATAACGTTTCAAGTATGAATATAAGTCCGAAAAGTATAACGGTAAGCGGCGAATTTAACATGAACGCGCCGCCGACAACGATACCGCCTAAGAAAAGCGAGCCCGTGTCTCCCATGAATATCTTTGCCGGATAGAAATTATAAACTAAGAAGCCGCCGCACATACCGACGGTAACGCCGCCCAAAAGCGCCATGTCGTTGCCGCCGAGAGTGCCGGAAAACGCCATGACGGAGAAGAACACGCCGACAAGCAGAGTGTTTGAAGCGGCGAGACCGTCAATGCCGTCCGTCAGGTTGACTGCGTTTACCACGCCGGTAAGAAGCAGTATCGCTATCACGTAGTAGAAAAATCCGAGTTCAGCGGTGACCGAGGTGAACGGTATATGCAAAGCCGTGCTCATATTGCCGGTGATCCTCATGCCGAATATAAACAGCGCGGCGCAGACGAACTGCAGTAAGTATTTCTGCCAGGCTTTCAGCCCCTCGTTCTGTTTTTTTAAAAGCTTTACGCGGTCGTCAATCATACCGGTAAGACCGTTTAATAACGCGTAGCCGAAAACGAGCGCGGCGCGCGTCGTGACAGACGTGAACCTTCCGTTTATAAATCCGACTATCATCGTCACGACGACGGTAAGACAAAGCGAAATTATCATCGCTATGCCGCCCATGGTGGGCGTGCCTTCCTTGCCCTTATGCCATCTCGGTCCTATGTCAAGTATTTTCTGACCCATTTTAAGGCTTTTGAGTTTGGGTATCAGTATCCTCGTCATAAGCGTACATAAAAGGAAAGATATTGCAAACGAGGCTGCTAAGATAATGATCCTCTCCATTATTTGTTACTCTCCTCGATCAGCTTTTCAAACGCTTCAACGGCGCCTTCAAGTCCTACGGCGCGGCTCGCCTTGAACAGTATGACGTCGCCGGGTTTGCATCTGCTGAGTATCACGGCCGCAACGTCGGCAAACGGCGTGCCGTTTTCAAAACATACCATATTTTCGTCCTTCATACCCTCTATAACGGCGCCAACGGCGTATTCCTTTGCCGCCTCTCCGTAGGTATAAAGGTAATTAAGTCCCATATCAAACGCCGTCATACCGACGTCGCGGTGAAGCGACGCTGAGCTTTCGCCGAGTTCAAGCATCTCACCGAGCAAGGCGTGCGTTCTGCCGCTGCATTCGCGGACGAGCGTCATAAGCGCGGACAAAGACGCTTTCATTGACTCGGGCGCGGCGTTGTAGCAGTCGCAGACTATCGTATAGTCGCCTTTTTTGTAGACCTTCTGTCTCATGCCCGTGTTTTCAAACGCGGCGAGGCCTTCTTTTATCTGCGCGTCGCTCATGCCGGAAACTCTGCCGCAGATATAAGCCGCCGCGGCGTTGTAAACGTTGTGCATACCGATAGTCGGCGCGCTGAGACCGTAAACGGCGCTTCCGTCCGGGCGTTTCAGATCAAAGGAAAGCGAGCCGCCGCGGAATTCCGGGTGAGTTATCCTGTAATCCGCGTCTTCGTTTAAATACGCGTAGTATAACACGTTATAGTCTTTTCTTAAATTATCGCGTTCGCGCCATAAAAACCTGTCGTCGCCGTTCAAGATCAGCGTCGAGCCGGGTCTCATGCCCGCGGTTATTTCTAATTTCGCCTTTAAAATATTTTCCTGACTGCCTAATATCTGCATATGGGAAGTGCCGATGTTGGTAATGACGGCGACGTCCGGCTTTGCTATCTCGGACATCGTTTCTATCTCGTGAAATCCGCTCATACCCATTTCAAGCACGAGCGCCTCGCAGCCTTCCTCCACCTCAAGCACGGTGAGCGGCAGTCCTATTATGCTGTTGTAGTTGCCGGCGGTCTTCTGCGTTTTAAAACCGTGGCTTATTACCGCGTAAATGAATTCTTTTGTGGTCGTTTTGCCGACGGAGCCGGTAACGGCGTAGACCCTCGGTCTTCTGCCGTCCAAAAATCTCTCTGCCATGAGCTGCAGGGCTTTCAGCGCGTCCTCAACCACTATCGCCGTGCCGTGATCCGGCTCACGCTCCGATAAAACGCAGCAGGCGCCGTTGTCTATCGCTGATTCAAGATACTTGTTTCCGTCCGTGTTCTCGCCTTTGAGCGCGACGAACATAGAGCCCGGCGTCGCCTTTCTTGAATCGGTCACAAACGACTTTATCTCAGCCGAAGGATCGCCCGTCAGTCTGCCGTCACAAAGAACGGCCGCTTCTTTTGCTGTCATTATCGTCATTTTTTTGTCCTCCGCTGTTGAATTCATTTATTATCCGCACCTCCGAAAACGGGTGCGTTCCGGTCTTATCCTTTTCGTAATTTTCGTGGCCCTTGCCGGCAAGAAGCACAACGTCGCCTTCTTTTGCATACGAGAGCGCGTAGAGTATCGCTTCTTTTCTGTCCACTATCACTTTGTATCTGTTGTTTTTATCCACGCCGGATAATATATCTTTGATTATATTCTCCGGCTCTTCGCTTCTGCTGTTATCGGAAGTTATAACGCTGAGATCGGCAAGCCTTGACGACACGGCGCCCATAATTTTCCGCTTGCCGCGGTCTCTGTCGCCGCCGCAGCCGAATACGCAGATAAGCCTGTTTTTAGTCAGTCCGCGCGCCGTTAAAAGCGCGTTTTCAAGCGCGTCCGGCGTGTGCGCGTAATCAATTATAACGTCCGTGCCGAATCTGCTTTTGTGTATTTCAAATCTGCCCGGCACACCGTTGAAATCCGATAACGCTTCAGCCGCGTTCAACGCGTCCTCTCCCATTATTTCCGCCATACAAAGCGCGGCTGAAGCGTTATAGATATTGAATTTTCCGCAGACGTTTATCCTGCACTCCGCTTTTTTGTACCCGTTGTACTCAAACACGGAACCGGCTCTGCTCAACATTTTTATTTTTGCCGTAAATTCGCCGTCGTACAGCGAAAAATGCGGACAGTTTATCTGAGCTGTATAATAATCGTCCGCGTTTGAGACGAAATTCTTACACAGCGGTATCAGCTTTTGTTTTGATAAAAAATACGCATCCATGCTTTTGTGGTGGTCGAGATGATCCTCCGTAAGATTGGTCATTGCTCCGACCTCAAATCTGCACGGGAAAAGCTTTTCGTAATCAAGCGCGTGCGACGACGCTTCAAGCACGGCGTACGACGCGCCGCCTGTCACGGAATCTGCCAGCAAGCCGTATAATTCGTGCGGGTCGGGCGTCGTCTGGGACGCGCCGCGCATCTGTCCGCAGATTATATTCTTCACACCTCCTATCAAGGAGGCGGAGTTTTTTCCGTGAATTTTCGTCAGGATGTGGTGCAGCATGGAGGTGACGGTCGTTTTGCCGTTCGTCCCCGTTACGGCGGCAAGCCTCAGCTTATCCTGCGGGTCGCCGTT
>JAEEGW010000362.1 GCA_016280525.1 Clostridiales bacterium | reverse complement strand
CATCGGCGGCCGGGGGGGGCTCCTCCCTGGGACGGTTGGGGCCGGGGGGGGGGAGGGCGGGGTGCGGGGTGGGGAGAAGGGGTTCCCACAAAACAGAGAACCGGCTGTTCGGGGGCCCCGGGGGAGGGGGGGGGGGGAACCCCAAAAGCGGCGTAAGCCGCACAGATCGTCGCGTAGTAGGGGTTCCCCGACGCGAACTTGAGAGCGTTGGGGGTTACACCTGTTTATTCATTAAAAATCGGCGGGAGCAAGCCCCCGCCCTACAACTATTCACTATTCACTATTCACTATTCACTCATAACTCGGGAGGGGAGACCCCTCCCGTATATTATTTCACCGTATCATACAGCGGTTTTGCGGGTTCCGCTTTGTGCGCGTTATCCGACGCGGTGACGGCAAGAACTATCACGTTTTCATCCTTCGGCAGAGTCAGCGTGCGCGCGTTATTCATGTCTATTTCATACATAAACACGTTTGCGAATTTGTAAAGTCTGTCGCCGTCTTTGTCGTGACTGTGAGAATAGCTGACGCCTACCGTCTCGCGCTTTATGAACGCTTTATCGCCCGCGGCGACCTGGTCCCAGCAGCCGACGTTGCCGCTGAAGTCGGGTACGTTAAACGTGATCTTTGCTTTGCCCACAGCAAATGTCGCTTCTCTGTCGCCGTCCGCGCTTGCCGCCAGAACGTACGCTTTCTTCGTTTTTTCCGGCATTCTTATCTTCTGTCCGCGGCAGGCAACGGCGTTTGCTTTGCCCTTGTCGCCCATAACGAATTCAATACCGCCGCATTTTACTGTCTTGTCAAACAGCTCTTCCGGGATGGATATTCCTTTGCCGAATTCAGCAACCCCGAATTCACCGCACGGCGTCGTAACGCGTTTGTCATATTCAAGCGCTACGGGCGTTCCCTTTGCGCATACCGGCGCTTTTTCTTTTATTGTCACCGCAAACGTCTTTACCGAATACGGCGTCATATCGAATACGAACGACTGCTTATCGGCCGATACCCTTGCGATCCCGTCCTCGTATCCGTTCGTCTCCGTTACGTCTATGATATCCGCGGCGAATTTTAGTCTGATATTCTTCTGCTCACGCCCGGAGGTTTCCTGTACGCGGACGATGATCCTGTCGCCTTTTTCCTCGCGCTTGATGCAGCGGATGATAACGTTTTTATTGCTTACGGAAGCAAACGAGATCTCCGTTCTTCTTCCGGCGTGTTTGTCGGGCGTGAACGCCAACAGCGGGCTGTTGAAACAGGCGGCTTCCGCTACAGTTTTAACTCTGTCGGCTCCGTGAGAGGTTATTGCGTAGCCGAATATATTTCTGCCGTTGTCCTGCCAGCTCTGTTTTGAATCGTCGCTGAAATCGCCCTTCGGCGTGTGTATGAGCGTGATACGCAGCGTGTTGTCGTCCGGCTTTTCCATGCCGTACTTGCAGTCGTTTATAATGGATACGCCGAACTTGCCGTCTTTATCCGTAAGATCCGCCCACTGATGTACGAGGTGCTGGAAATACGGGAAGCTGTCCGTATTGCCTTTTACGTCGCAGCCGAGACCGAGGTCGAAGCTTGCCGTCGGATTTGACGCGGTGAGCGGGAAGCCGACCGACAGCAGTTTCATGCGGTTGTGCCACTGCACGTCGTTGTCCACGTTTACTCTCTGCCCGTACGCGGAAAGCGAAACGGTCTGCACGTATTCCGAGCCGTTTTCGCGTCTTGTAATGCGCAGCGCGGCGAGAGCCGGTCCGTTTTCGACCACTTCAACGGAGCATACGCCGCCAACGTCCGCAAACGGCAGTTTTGTATCTTCGTATTTTATCTCCCAGGACGGCCAGTGCTCGTTGTTGTCCTCGCGTATGCCGAGAGAAGACGGCGCGGACAGCAGTTCTTTGCCGAGCTTTTTGTCAAATATCATGCAGATATTGCCGTCGCCGTTTATTTCAACAATATATCTGTCGTTTTCAAGACCGGACAGCGATACGGAAAGCCCCGTGTCCATATCGCACGGCTGCTCCGACGAGACTACATTGTAGACCGTGAAGCTGACCGGTTTGACGTATGCGGCGAATACTATATTCCTGCCGGAAATCTGCGATGGGACCTCTGCTCCGTCCGCTGTGTAAACTCTTGCGCAGCAGACACCGTCCGGCAGAGGCGCGCTGACGGTGTCCCGACGCGAAAACGATACGGGGTTGTAGACGACCACGGGCGTGCCGGAAACGTCTGTTTTCAGCTTTGCTATAACGGCGTCCGCGGACGCTTTCAGCTCTTCGGCTAGTATGTTCTGCGCTATTACGTAGTCGTTATACGTGAATCTGTACGCGTTAAGTATCGACGTGCCGGGCAGATCGTCGTGGAACTGGTGCCATAAAAACAGCTTCCACGCAAAATCAAGCCTTTCCTTCGGGTACTGCACGCCGAGCCATTTGGCGGTCGACGCCGCTCTTTCCGCCGCGTCCGCCAGCTGTTCGCATTTTCTGTTCCAGCGTTTGTTTATCGTGTGCGAGGTAAGCGAGCCGTAACCGTGCGGTATGAGCAGATTGCCGCGGTAAGCCGGCATTTCGTCTATCTGCTTTTTCGTCAGGCTCTTGAAAATACCGTCGGACGACGCCGCAACGACGTCAAACGCCTGACCGTCGCCGTTCTGATCCACAGCGTCGTTCAGCATCTTCGCGGATTCATCCGTAGCGGATCCGCCGTAGTCGCCGGTGCCGAAATACATCATTTTTGACGGCACGCCGGTGTATTTTTCGTTGTGTTCTATCTGTGCTAAATACTCTTCCCTGTCGTGGAGCGGGCGCTTCTTCTCGTCGTTTTCAAATCTTAACGTATAGTCGCCGCACAAAAACGATCCTATAACGTAATTTCCGTCCGGACCTATCCATTTGCCCAGGTCCATTCTCGGCGCTTCTTTGTCCGGCATGGGACGGCTGACCGAGCCGTCTTTGTTGTAAATAGGAGAACCGACGCCCCATACGAGCTTCTGAGTCGAGAAGCCTTTCAAGCCCATGTGAGCGGCGATGGACGGCAGCGAGTAGCGGAAGCCGAAGCAGTCCGTTAAGAAAATATCCTCGCTCTTTTTGCCGAATTCGGATTCAAAAAAGCCGTTTCCGTAAAGTATCTGGCGCATAAATGCCTCCGAGGACGGAACGTTCGTATCGGACGCGTCCCACTGGCTGCCGGCGACGTTCCAGCGACCTTTTTTGATATATCCCTTCATCTTTTCGTACAGATCCGGGTAATACTCTTTTGCAAGCTTGTATCTGAAAGCTCCCTCAAAGTTCATGACGTAGTTCGGATACTTTTCAAACAAAGCAAAGTTTTGCTCAAGCGTGTTTTTGACGCAGTCTCTTATAGTGTCCTGTATGGTCCAGT
>JAEEGW010000361.1 GCA_016280525.1 Clostridiales bacterium | reverse complement strand
GTGCCCGAAGGCACGACCGCGGGTCTTACCGTTGAACTGTACTGTTACGATGAAGATATGACTGTCTACGATCTCGGCGCGGTCGACGGCTCTTCCGGCAGGCTCGTCGTAAATTTAAGCAGTCTGATACCCGCCGGCAAAGATTTCAGCTGTCAGCTGAAATGCTCCGGCTCTCAGGGGCAGGCGCTCGACTTCACCTGCATAATGATGACCGACACGGCCGCACCGTAAAACAAAATAAAAACGGTGTCTTCCCGTATTGAACTGCCCCAATTTGTACGGACAGCACAAAAGAGGCCGCCAATGGCATAATATTAAGTTATCAAACAACAGACTGATGCCGAGATTTCATCGGCGTCAGTTTTGTTTTGAGTTGTATTCGCTGATAATTGTAAAAGTGGATGTAATCACCTATGAGGAGGCGCGCCTCCTCATAGGTGCGCGGCTTCGCCCGATATATGCATTCTGTTTTGAGAATTGAGAAAAAATTTTCTGCCAAAGCATTGTCATATGGATTTCCGCGTCTTGACATAGACGGCGTAATGTTGTATAATTGTGTCAGGCGGAAATATGCTTGTGACGTGCATTGAAAGCCTTGGTCGCTGTGGAGCTGCAACTCTGCGGCGACCTTCTCTTTTCTCTTGGCTTCCCGTACAGTGCTCAAAACTAAATTTATGTTTTGTTCAGTACCGGTTTTGTATGCAACAATGCTGTTATCGTACAAATCTCTTATGACAGACAAATACAGAAAACCTTGTCCGGTTTTAATGTACGAAATATCTGTCACCCATTTTTGATTAGGTCTATCCGCATGAAAGTCTCTGTTGAGCAAGTTCGGATATCTATGTAAAACATCGCCATAATTCTGATATCTTTTTCTTCTGACAGCAGACAGTAAGTTGTATTTCTGCATTATACGCAGTATTGTCTTAGGATTTCTGTATATTCCTTTACGTTCAAGCCATATATGAACTCTGCGATAACCGTAAGTCTGCTTAACCTCTTGTTGACAAGTTCGTATCTGCTCCGCCAACGGAAGATCTCGATCCGGAAGCTCCATTCGCTTGACGTAATCATAGTAGCCGCTTCTTGATACGTCAAAGAATCTGCACATTTCGCTTATTGAATACTTTTCTTTATGCCTATAGATCACCAAATACTTTACGCTTGTTCTCACTTCCTTTCTGTGAGCGAGAGAAAATCCCGCATTAACTCATTTTCCATTTCCAACGATTTTATCTTTGCGTCCTTACGCGCTATTATGTAACGAAGTTGTGCAGTTTTGTCTTCTTCGCTTATCTGATAATCCTTTGGCGGTCTTCCTTTCTTTTTAATTGCAATTCCCGCTTCTATTTTCCTTTGCTTCCGATTGTATCTTGTTTTAAACTCTTTAACTTGTTTATGCGTAAATCCATAAATTTTCGCTATTTCCCTCAATGTTTTTCCTTGCTTGATTTTCTCAATGATTTCTTTTTCATACTCTTGTATGTGTCTATATTCTCTTGGCATAACAAAACCTCCTATGGTATTTTCTTCATTATACCATAGGAGGCTCTTTTTTTCAATGTCCGTTTTTAACGGTTCTGTTCAAAGCGTTCCGCCTTTTATTTTCTTTTACGATTGACATTTTTGATAAATTATGATATTATTTATCTGTAAAAATAAAGAACGGAGAAAGGTAAATGTCCATTCGACCGGAAGACCGGAACACGCTGCGAGCGCTTGCCGAGCGGTATATGTCGTATGCGTTGTCCGATAAGAATAACGAAAAGCGGCTGTTATGGCGTTCGTTAAACGACGGCAAAATGATAAAACCGATGGTCGGCATAGACCAGATGCCGTGGAACGAGCTTGATATCGACGGCTTTCTTTTCTGCACCGTAGAAGATCCGTATTACCGCAGGATAGAGTGGAATCTCCGCTCCGAAATTTATAAATGGGAGCATCTTCCCGTTGATATGGTGCTTAATCCTTACGTGCTTCTGCCGCGGCCGATCGGCAATACGGGCTACGGATTAAGGCCGCAGTACGAGCTGCCGGACAATCCGGCAAACAAATTTGTTTCAAAGCGTTACGCCGACCAGTTCAAAGAGCCGGAAGACGTGGAGAAGATAAAAACTCCGGTCATAACGATCGACCGCGAGGCGGAAGTGCGTATAATATCCGAGGCGGCCGACATATTTGACGGCATAGCGCCGACAAAAATGCAGGGTATCGTCCTTCATCTCGGTTTCTGGGACTGGATAGCGCAGTGGATGGGCGTTGAAAACTGCTATATTGAGCTTATGGACCGCCCGGAAATGATGCACGCGATAATGGAGCGGCTCACGACCGCGACACTTTCGGTAATAGAACAGATAAACAGTCAGGGTCTGTACGACGTCAACTGCAATATGTGCCACTGTTCGTATACTTTTTCATCCGACTTGCCGTCCGCCAGCTGCGATAAGGATAACCCGACGAGCCGCGACGGCTGGGGCTTCGGCATGGCGCAGCTTTTTACGTCCGTTTCCCCGCAGATAACGGAGGAGTTCGAGGTGAATTATATGCAGCGGATATTCCCGCATTTCGGCGCGATATATTACGGCTGCTGCGACCGGCTCGACGACCGGCTTGATAAGATCTGCCGTATGCCGAATATACGCAAGATCTCGTGCAGTCCGTGGAGCGACAGGGATAATTTCGCCGCAAATCTGCCGGATAAATACATCATGTCAAACAAACCGAGCCCGGCGCTGCTCGCGCAGCCGTCTTTTGACGAGGACGCGGTAAGAGCCGATCTGCGGCACACTGTAGCGGCGGCGAAAAAGTACGGCCTGCGCCTGGAAATGCTTTTAAAGGACATAAGCACCGTGAAAAACGACCCGCGGCGTCTGTTCCGCTGGGCGCAGATAGCGGAAGAAGAAACGTTGAGGGCTGTGATGTAGGAGCGATGACATTCATTCCGCGACAGCGGAAATTCACGACGGCGATAAGCCGTCAATTCATTTCAAAAGGCGTTATAAAAATAATATTCAATGCTATGTAAGAATGAATTGCGCCTTACGGCGCGTGAATTGGCTTCGCCGTGAATTGCCTAACGGGGACCCCCAACGCTCATCGCTTCGCGCCGGGGGTCACCTGTCGGCGTGAATTGCGCTTCGCGCGTTAAAAGCCTCATCCGGCGG
>JAEEGW010000006.1 GCA_016280525.1 Clostridiales bacterium | reverse complement strand
TTGTAATAAAGCATATTTGACGGATAGTTAATATCCTGCGTCAGCTCGTTAGACTTTGACCATTCAACGAATACCCAGCTCTGCAGTTTTTCAAGCACGCCGTCGCCGTTCTCAAAGCCGCGGAAGAAATCAAGCAGTTCGTAAACGCGCTTTTTTGCGGCGAAAATAAACTCAGAATCGCCCGAGCGGTCGAGATATTCCTCCAGCTCAACAACGTACCACATAGCCCAGTTCGGTATATACGTGCCGTCGTTATGGTCGGACGGATAGCACATCGGAAGCATGCCGGACGGTATGAAATCAAATTTTTCCGGCATTATGAAGTTTTCCAAGAAATTGCGCTCAACAACGCTTTTGCCGGTAAGCGCGTATTCCGTGCGCGAGGTGAAAAAGCTGTCGCAGAGCCAGCCCGCGCGCTCACGGGAGGGGCAGTCCATATAAATGTCAACCGTGTTCTGCCTGAAAGTAGATACGGCGGCTTTATACACGCGGTCAAGCGCCTCGTCCTTGAATTCCGGCGCTTTTTTTATATCCTTTGAGGGAAATTCAAACTTTATCAGTCCGGCGCCGGTTATTACGGCGCGCTCCGCGGTCGAGCAGAATTTTGCGTACCTGAGCGAATAAGGCTCAAATCCGGTCAGCTTGTATTTACCGGGCTGCAGGTCGTATATCACGGCGCTGCACGTGCCGAGCCGCGTGAAGCAGACGTCGCCGCCGCGCAGTATCTCGTCAAAGCTTATGTAAAGTCTGCCGCCGGTCGTTTCTATTTCAAGCTCTATAAAACCGGTCAGCTCCGCGCCGAGGTCAGATATAACGTATTCGTTTTTGTATAGCTCTATCACGTCCGCGGGCAGATCGGCGGGGGTACCGGAGCAGCAGACTTTTTCGGTTTCTTTGCTGATAAACAGGTCAAGCTCTTCTTTTTTGAAGCCTTTTAGCTTGTCCGATATGTTTGATATAGCCCGGTCGTTATGATAACTCTCTTTTTCTTTTACCTCAAATCCGCCTTTTGATACGACGCGGCAAAACGCGGTCTTCTCATAATCCGGGTAAGGCACGCCGCGTTCTATGAAATTCTTGTCTTCCGTCACCGTGACAGTCACCGGTTCTCTTTTCGCCGGCAGACTGTAGCCCTCCGCAAACGGGCGCTGGAAAGAATAGCGCTGGACTTTTCTTATCCTGTCCGTGTATCTTTCGTAAATAAAGCCGTCTCCGCCCGTGAACGCGGTTATTTCTCCGCTATCATACAGCTCCGCGCAGACGAACGACGGCATATCGATCAGGTAAAAGCTGTTGACGTTGTAACCGGCGATTATGATCTTTATTTCGTTTTCGGCTTTGTCGCAGAGTGAGCCGAGATCCAGCTCGTCCACGCGGTAAAAGCCGTGCCCGGCGCGCGCCGGACCGTCCGCGGCAAGCCTGCCGTTGACGAATACCTGATAAACGGAATGACCCGTTATATCGAGCCGCGCGTCCTTGCCGCACTTCGCCGTCATAAGCAGGGATACGTTCATCTCTTTTTCTTCTCCCGTTATCCACACGGGACGGGCTTTTTTGAAGGTAAATTTTTTCATATGTATATCCTTTTTTGTAGGGGGAGGATTTGCCTCCCGAATTAAGAATTCGGTAGGGGGCGGCGCCTCGACGCCCCGTTCGTATGGGCGATCATTGATCGCCCGCTCTCCAAAAGCCCCGTAACTTTGGGGGGTGGTGGGGGTTTGGGGGCGGTCAGGGGGGGTGTAACAGAATTAAGGAAATAGCCGCATTAATGATAACCTTGTTTTTTATTCCATCGATAAATAATCTTAAATTTTTTTCAACACAAATTGTGTTTCTTTTTGTATTATATCTTGTATAATAGTTTTATAAAATCCGATTTTGTGAATTTTAATGAAACATTCTGAACCACAAAATTATTATTCAAGTGAGAGATTTCAAGCTTTTTTCCGTCTAATATACGAAGCCTCCGGAAGCTTAATTTTTGAAAGGAGAAATAATTTGGATAGAGGCGCCGACAATTATCGTATTTTTCTCAAAGGTGATGAGACAGGTCTTGTTGAAATTATAGGTGAATATCGGGAAGGTTTGATTCTTTTTGTAAATGGTATAGTGCACAATATGCACGATGCAGAAGATATCGCCGAAGACACATTTGTACGGCTGATAGTAAAAAAGCCAAGGTTTTCCGGCAACAGTTCATTTAAAACATGGCTTTATGCTATCGCACGTAATATGGCAATTGATCATTTAAAAGACATAAATGATTATCGAATGCTTACTATGTCAGATTGTGATAAAGTCAATTATGTTGAGCAAGACGTTGAATCTGCATACATAAAAGATGAAAAGAACTTACATCTGCATAATATAATTAAAACCTTACCTGACGATTATAGGCAAGTCTTATACTTGATCTATTTTGAGAATTTTGATAATTCAAGCGTTGCTAAAATAATGAAAAAGAATAAGAGACAAATTGTGAACCTTGTATACAGAGCTAAAAAGGCTCTGAAAGCTAAACTAATGAAGGAGGGGTTTGATAATGAAAACAAATGAGATGATGGCAAAAGATGTTATAGAAAAGAGTAAAAAAATCATAAACAAGAGAAAAATAAGGAATAGAACGATAACACTATTAATTGTGATGATGTTTATATTTGTTACGGTTGTTGCTATGGTAATTACTGCCGGGGCAAGTATTGCCAAGAACCCGCTTCCGCTACCAAGCGAAACCACATACGAAATAATAACAAAAGATATAAGTGAAAAGACCGTGATAACAGATGAAACGGAAAAGGATGAACAAACGGAACTTACAAACATCATAGCGGAAACGATTGGTTCGGATAAACAAATCACTACTGAACAAATTGAAACATCAATTGACACGACGGCAGCGATATTCACTGATATACCGAGTACAGAATCGAATGAACAGACCGAAACGGAACATGGAATCATTACGGACAACGAAACAACTATTGAACCTTCAAAAAATGACATTGATAGAAACAATGTTATTTGGGCAAGTGAATCTTCAGAAGAAGATGAAGGTTATGGCGAGTTTTATGGAAAAAATATAACATGCTCGTTATACGAGGCGTTAAAAAATCCAGATGCTGTTATTGCAGTTCGAATCTGTTTACCTGTAGAGAAAACGTTTGTATATAATGACAAAGAGTATTCCAAGTATTATGATGAAGCTGTAAAAGAGATCGAGGAAGAAATCCTCGCAAAAAGAAGATATGATGCTTTTATGCAATGCGCAGATCAATATATCAGTATGAGAAGCGAAAAACCGGAAAATTACGGTGGACCGCTTGATTGGCAGAAGCCGTGGTACGATGGCATGACAGAGTTTTTTGGACAAGAGTTTTTGTCAAAATATATTGATAATAATAAACCCTTGTATGAAAAGCTGGAAGAAGATATGAATCATATTTCGACGACTGCGCGTGATGAGTTAAAAAAAGTGCGTGAAGCTTACTTTAAGATTGCTTTGAAAGAGGCAGAAGAAATAATTAAAGCTCAAAATGTAGAATATAGCCTGAACACGGATTCAATAATCGTTTTCGTAACAACTGAGGATTTCAAATCATTAAGTCTTGGTAAATTCTCAGAATCGATGTGTATTTGGGCGTCTAAGTTTGGTCAAAATGATGATATGGATTTGCTTGTGTAATAAGTAAGAAAATTTCTCCCGACGGATATGTTCTTGCCAGCATAGGGAATGTTTCAGGATATAGTGATAAATTCACCTCTAAAAACATGTGGGTCGTGTATCAGAACGGAAGAATTATATATAGATTTAATAATAACACAATAACTATGCGTATTGCGATTGATTTTTTCAAAATTTACAAAAGATTAAACGGAAGAAATAAATTCTTTTTAAGCGAGATGTTTTAAAAAAACAAATTATGAACAACAAAGGAGAATTATATCATATGAAAAAGATAACAACTAAGTTACTTGTGTTAGTATTTATTATAATCTTATGTAGTTGCAGCAAAAGCAATGACCCTATGTTTGCCGATGTTACAGCGTTTGACAGTTCAAATGATTACTGCGAAGAGACAGCACCAGTACACAATGATTTGATCACACTCGATTTATCTGACGTAGTTATTTCAACAGAAACGGTCAAAACGGTTTTTTATGACGGTACATACCAGAAAGAAGATCGCGATTTCGATCTTGAATTCACAAGTATTACGCTGAATGAAAAAAAGACAGTCGAGGTTCCGAATAACTGTTATATTAGAATTCCTGATAATAGGCCGGCTAAGTATATTACCAATAAAACACCGATATGTGCTGTATTATACGATGAAACCGGAAAAAGAGAAATCAGTATCAACGACAAACGGCTGATTGCACTTATGAATTTCAATTGTTATGAAGGATATGAAACGAACAGTAATTACAGGTTTCAGTCACAAGGACAGGTTACAAACGAACCATCAATATTCTCGAAGACTCCCCGGTTGGTAATTACATATTCAAATTATTCTAGCAACTTAGCAGACTATGATCTTATGCAAGTGATAATATGTGATAAAGAATACTATTTTATATACAATTCTAGGCAAAACATTGTTTATCCTGAGTATTCATATGAGATTTATTCAGTTGTTCCATATGGGGATATTCTATATAATAATGATACAGTTCCTCCGTTTTTGAAAATGTTTGGGTTTGTTTATTGATTGTATCTTCTTTAAATAATAACAGCATTAGTTACCGTTTGCTTTGAAAAACGGGCATGAGCTTGCAACACGTTCAACAGGTACAACGAGCGTATTTTATTTATTTATTATCAAGAGATTACTCCGTCAAAAACATAATACTCTTGTGCGATTTTTTGATGTATACAGACACTTTCTTTTATGAAATACATCCAGTAATACATATGTTTATTCGTCGCGCATTAGACATTGAGTGGCTCTTTTCTATAAATTATATGAAAACCTAAGAAACTTTCAAATAAGCTCTTGACAAACATCTGTTCGTGTGATACAATGTATCGCGTATCGAACAGATGTTCTTTTTGTAGAACTCGTTTATTCGGAAATATCGCGTCCACGGTTTAACAAGCACTGAATTTGCTGCAGCAAATTCGCTCTCAGGGCGTCCCCTGAAACCCATTAGAAGCAGTTCTTTACGCTTTTTCTTGCCAAAACAACGACGCCGAAACGACGTCGTTAAAGCCGAAAACGACTGCGTTGAAAATTGAGGCTGATTTTTCACAATCCATTACACAGCCTGCCGTTGCGGGCTGACGTGAGCGGCGCGAGAGGCGGTAACGACGCCACTTCTTTAACCCGCTCAAAAATCGGTCGGCGCAAAAAAGCATCAAATGTTCCGTATAAAAGCGGTATCCGCAGATACCGCAATCCCCCTCGGAGAGCGCATCGCACTTTTGGCTCTGCCGAAAGTGCTTTTGCGTTACTCTTGACAAGAGTAACAGAACACATCATTAGATATTCTGATCAGAAATCAGTCCTTCAGCATATTTATAAATGTATTCTTTGTATTTTTCTTTTTGATCTACTTTCATAGATGTGTTTTCAAAGATACCATCAAGCTCTGATTGACTGATAATTTCTTTAGCTAAATCAGGGGTATATACCTGATGAAGTATGACTTTAAAAGGGCATAAAACCGATATGTCGAGTTTCTCGTAATATTCTTCTTGATACGAAAAAGCAATAAGATACAGAGCGTTCTTTTTTATAACAGGAATATTTCCATATTCTCCGTTGCGTAAAACTCCGGATTCAAATTTCACATTTGGATCAGTCGCTTTTATTACATTTCCCTTTTTCAGACACGTAAATTGATCTGCATCACTTGACGCACTGAAAACGTTGACAATTTCAAACGTATACAATGGTACATATGTTTCATCCTTAAGTATCACTGCATTTGTATCAACGTCTGTCGGCCTAACAAGACATACTGCCGCCTCTGCGTGTGCACTGACATTATATTCATTTGTTCGGTCAACTGCCTCAAACAAACTCTGCGGGTCTAATATGCTTTTTTTCATAATTCTTTTTGACGTATAATCGTCATCGTCGCTGTTAGCAAAACTAAAGAACGGTTCGATTTCATATTCGGGATATTGCGTATCCGTCTCTTTTGCAGTATTTTTCTTATTGTCAGCTAACACCGTTGTTGCGCAGGCCTGTTCTTCCAGATTTGTATCCGTAGTTACGACGCTGGAACAAGCGTTAAAAAGCATCAATATAACAACGAATATAATAACAATTAATACTTTCTTCACAATTCTGCTCTCCTTTCAATGCGAACAATTGAGATGATATTCAAACTTCCTTAATTATGGGAAACGGGGCGGGGAGTCCCCAACGTAACCCGTCCGTAAGGACGGATTTCACCCGCACGCAAGGGCGGATTTCACCGTTCGGCATCGCCGAACAAAAACTCCCGCCGGGCCGTGTGGTCGGGCATTGAGAAACCCTGCCTGTGCAGGTTGGTGTCCTCTCCCGTACTTTGTGCTCCCAACGTCTTTTTATCCCGTGCGCGTTGCCGCTTGAACAGGGGATAGAAAGGAGGTCTGCATCCCGACACGGGAAGCCCGGACTCCATTGTTCTCTCGTGGGTTTTAACGCCCATACCATCACTAACCAAGCAGGATAGTATTTACTGATCTACCGGGTCTTATTCTTCTTCGTCGTAGTCTATTTCAGAATTCAGATAGTCGTCTATCTCGTCAGCAACGGCATCAAACTCATCGTCGTCGTCAACGGTGACGAGCATCGTCTCGCCCTCTTCCTCTTCGGCGCGGAGTATAACGTATCCGTCCTCCTCGTCCTTCTCCGGCTTTTCCGGCAGAAGCGCGTAATACTGACTGCCGTTATATTCAATAACGCAGAGTATTATAAATCTTTCCTCTTTGCCGTCCTCGTCCGTTAAGGTTATTATTTCATCTTCATCAAAAAGCTCTTCTGCCATTATCTTGTTTCCTTTCGTTTTTTCTACTTCTATTTTATCTTATTTTTTTGTAATTGTCAAGATGTATTACAATAATCTGTTGACTTTTTTGTTCTCTTGGTTTATAATATACACGGCAATACGAATTTATGAGAGGCATATAATGAATTTCAGGGAAAAACTGGCAAGATTTTTTTACGGCAGGTACGGCTCAGACCAGTTGAATCTGTTTTTGATGATACTGTGCATGGCGCTTCTTTTCATCGCTTTCTTTTTACCCGCCGTGCCGTCGTATATACTTCGCGGAGCGTCGACGCTTATCATGATACTTGCGATACTGCGCATAATGTCAAGAAACGTAGATAAAAGAAGACGGGAAAACGCGGTCTTTATGAAAATATTATTCGCCGTAAAATCGTTTTTTATCCGTCAGTTCAACCGCGTAAGATATATCAAAACGTACAGATACAGAAAATGCCCGGGATGCAAGAATCACCTGCGTTTTCCTTATAAAAAAGGCGAACATGACGTGAGATGCCCCAGATGCGGCAGGGATTTCCACATTAAACTCTGAAAGGAAACAAAATAATGGCAAGAATACTTATAGCAGACGACGACAGATCCATAGCCGAGCTGATTTCGGACGCGCTTACGGACGAGGGATACGAGACGGAAATAGTGGCAGACGGCGAGAAGGCGTTATACAAAATAGAACATTCCGCGGAATATTCTCTTATACTGCTTGACATTATGATGCCGCGCATGGACGGACTTGAGGTGTGCCGCAGGATACGCGACACGGTATCCTGCCCCATAATTTTCGTCACCGCGAAAAACAGGACGATAGACACGCTTCTCGGTCTCGGCATGGGCGCGGACGACTATATAGCAAAGCCGTTCGTTTTAGACGAGCTCGTCGCGCGCGTCAAGGCTCACATCCGCCGCCAGCAGCGCACCGTTCCGATAAGCGAATCCACCGTGCTCAAAAGCGGCGATATCGAAATACACAGGGACACGTACACCGCATACAAATCCGGCGAAAAAATACCCGTTTCCGCAAGGGAGTTCCAGCTTTTGCAATACCTGATGGAAAACGAGGGCAAGGTGCTTTCGCGCGACCAGATATTCGAGGCGGTCTGGGGCACGGAATACGGCGACGCCGGTACAGTTGCCGTCAACATAAAGAACCTGCGCGACAAAATAGACGTAGAGGGCAAGTACATCAAAACGGTCTGGGGCGTGGGCTACAAATTCACGACGGTGAGCTGATATGAAGCTTGGTACCAAACTGACGATAATCATCGTCGCCGCGTTTACCGTAAACGCCGCCGTCACCGTACTTTTCACGATGCCGGACACGAACCCCGCGCTGTCTTTGACCGTCATACCCATAGTCCACGTCATAACTTTGCTTGCGGCGGTCGTATCCGTGCGTTTCATAATAACGAAACCGCTTAAAAAGCTTGTGGACAGCATACAGAGCTACCGCTCCGGAAAAAAGCTGAACCATATACAGAGGACCGACGAGATAGGCGAGCTGTATAACAGCTTTGCGGATATGACTAACCAGCTTGACGAGGAAAAATCCGCGCAGAACCGCATCATAGCGTCCATTTCTCACGATATAAAAACTCCTCTCACCTCCGTTATGGGCTACACGGAGTTTTTGAAAAACCCCAATCTGCCGCAGGCGAGGCGGGAGAAGTATATAAACACGATATACACGAAAGCGCTTGACATCCAGGATACCGTCCTGGGCTTTGACGATTATTTGAGCCACAACCTTGACCTGAATCTGAAACGCGAATTTCTGACGGTAAACGATCTTTTATCGTTTGCGTGCGAAAGCATAAAGACGGACACCGTAAACAGCGGCGCGTCCGTGACCTGCGCCGTAAACGGCTGTGAAAACGAGCAGGTCTACGCGGACAGATCGCGTCTGCGCCGCGTCTTTACGAACGTCGCGAGCAATTCCCTGCGCCACTCCGACAAAACGGAGCTTGAAATATCGCTTTCAGCCGAAAAGCGCAAGGATGAGATAGTTATAAAAATAACGGATAACGGCTGCGGCGTAAAACCGGACCAGCTTGAAAAGATATTCGAGCCGCTTTACACCACGGACACGAGCCGCTCCGTCGCGGGTCTCGGGCTGTCTATCTGCCGCGAGATAATCGGCTCGCACGGCGGAACGATCTGGGCGGAGTCCGAGTACGGAAAGTATTTTTCCGTCTGTTTCACACTGCCGCTCGTCACCTCTTTGAAAAAACCGGAGTGATCTGTTTTCCCCTCATTGCCGCCTGTATGCAGTTTTCCAATTCGGAAAAATCCGCTACGAGCGAATGAGGTTTTTTTTCTTTATCGTCCATATACATCGGCACAAAATAAAAATTCTTGCGGTTTAAAAGCGAGCCGATGTTTTTAAGGTTCGCGCCGAGCGCGTCGTTTGAGCACAGCGCTATAAGCACCGGTCTGTCCGCGCGCAGAGCAGCCTTTGCGGCAAGCGTTACGGAGCTGTCCGATACGCCGGAGGCGAGCTTTGACAGGGTATTTCCGGTGCACGGGCAGATGACGAGCAGATCGAGCGGCTCAAACGGTCCGAGCGGCTCCGCGCCCTCCACCGTGGTCACCGGTTCTCTGCCGCATATATCCGTTACGGCTGAGATCAGCCCGTCGTGCGTACCGAAACGCGTGTCCGTATTCGCCGCGCGCTCCGACAAAACGGGAACTATCTCGTATTTTTCCGAAAGCTCTTTCATCGCTTTCAGCGCCTTTTTATGCGTGCAGAACGAGCCGCAGATGCAGAATCCTATTTTCATATAACGCCCTTCTTTCTCATAACGGAGATAACTGCGTCCGCTATGTTTTTCCCCGCGGTCTTCGGCGCGACCTTGCCGGGCAAGGACAGCGCGTGTATCGCTTTGAGCCCCAGGCGCTCCGCCGCCTCAAAATCAACGCCGCCGGGGACCGACGCAAGATCGATGATCAGCGTGTCCGGTCTGACAAACGAAAGCACGTTGTTGTCAAGCACGGGCGCCGGTACGGTGTTTATTATTACGTCTTTATCCCGCACGGCGCGGCATATTTCTTTCATATCCGCGGTATAATATCCCGTGGCTTTCGCCCACGCGAGTGCGTCAGCATGCCTTGCGCAGACCGTCACGGACGAATGAAGAGCGGAAAACGCGGCTGATACGGCTTTGCCAACTCTGCCGTAGCCTGAAACGAGCGTTTTCGTTCCGTGCACGGTTACCGGCAGTTCTTTCATTGCAAGCTCCAGCGCGCCTTCCGCGGTCGGTATCGCGTTTTTTACGACAAGCTCCTCGTCTTTCATGTAATCTATAACGCTTAAAAGCCGCGCCTCCGCTTTTTCAATAAATCCCGGCGGACAGACGCCGGCTAAAACGAGCTGCGTCGGCGTTACCGCGTCAAGCGCTTCGTCGATCCTTATGTCGGTGCACGAAAACGGCGCGTTTATGCGGCAGCCGTCGTGCGAATACGGCACGGGAAGTATCACCGCCGCGGCTCCCTTCACCGCATCCTTCACCGTCCTGCATCTGACCGCATCCCCGCAGTCCGGCGCGGCGCAGTCAAACCCGCAGAAGCTGACCTCAAAACCGCATTCTGCAAGCTTTTTTGCGCAGTATATCATTCTTATATCGCCGCCTATGACGGCGAGCTTTATATCGTTCATAACAGTATAACTTTATCCTTTCATTATAATATCCTGCCGATAATATTATATGAAAGCGGAGCCCATACCGTCCGGGCATCGCGGATTTGACAGCAAGGACACGCAAAAACGCGAATATTAATAAAAAAAACACAAAAATTCAACAAAAATTGATATAAAGTTGAGTTTATTATTGTAAAATTATAGATAACAGTTATTCAAAAGGATGCTAAGATGAGCAGGCAAAAGGACTATTCAAAAAGGATATTTACGATTCCGAACATAATCTCGATGTTCCGTCTTTTTCTCATACCCGTTTTTATCTGGTCTTATCTGATACTTGAAAACACGGTATTGACCGTTATACTGCTTGCGGTATCCGGACTAAGCGATATTGTTGACGGGTTTATCGCGCGGAAATTCAATATGATAAGCGACGTGGGCAAAGTGCTTGACCCGGTCGCGGACAAATTTACACAGTTTGCGATAATAACGTGTTTGATATTCCGTTTCAACTATATGATAATACCGTTCGTTTTCCTTCTTATAAAGGAAGTCTCAGACGTTATTACAGGCATAGCGGTGATAAAAACCACAAAGACCGTCAACGGTGCGGAATGGCACGGCAAGCTTGCGTCGGTATGCATTTATATAATGATGGTGGCGCATATAATATGGCCGCTGTTCACCGGCGGCGGACAGATACCGACCGTCGTATCGATCGTTCTCGTCGCGATAGCGACCGCCGCGACTATACTTTCGTTCGTTCTTTATACGGTAAGAAACATAAAGCTCATAAAGAACAGAAAGAAAGAACCGGAAGAAGAACCTGCCCAAAACTGAAATTATTTTTTTTGATAATATAAAACGAAAGGAATAAAGACAATGTCCAAAGTATACGTATTCTACAATCCTTTGGCGGGACACGGGAAAAATCCGCTTGACCGTCAGCACCTGATCGATTTCTTCAAAGACGACGAGTGCATCTTCTGCGATATGACCGCGCCGGAAACGTACGGCGAGACGGTAGCGAAGATAGAAGAGACCGACAAGCTCGTTATCTGCGGCGGCGACGGAACGCTCAACCGCTTCCTGAACCTCTCGGAAGACGTTCCCGTCAAGTGCGAGATATATCATTTCCCCGGCGGCAGCGGCAACGACTTTGCGCACGATCTGGGCAAGGATAACGATCCCGATCCGTTCGTCATAACGCAGTACGTACAGCATCTTCCGACGGTGGAAGTCAAGGGCAAGACTTATAAATTCTTGAACGGCGTAGGCTACGGCATAGACGGCTACTGCTGCGAGGTGGGAGACGAGGAGAAAAAGAAATCCGACAAACCCGTAAACTACACGAGCATAGCCATAAACGGTCTTCTGTTCCACTACAAACCGACGACGGCGACCGTTACCGTTGACGGCGTAAAGCACGTATTTGAAAAAGCGTGGCTCGCTCCGACGATGAACGGCAGATTCTACGGCGGCGGCATGAACGCGGCGCCCGAGCAGGACAGATTACATAACGAAACACTGTCCGTAATGCTTTTCCACGGCGCCGGAAGGATAAGAACGCTTATAGCTTTTCCGAAGATATTCAAGGGCGAGCACGTAAAGAATAAAAAGATGGTAACCGTAATGACCGGCAAGGAGATAAAGGTCGAATTCGATTCGCCGAGAGCCTTGCAGATAGACGGCGAAACGTTCCTTGACGTAAAAGAGTATACCGCGAAAGCGCCGAAAAACTGATGTACGGGGCGCGACCCGTCATTATTGAATAACGCACAAAAGCTCCCATAGCGGTGTACTTCGTAAGGAAGTACACCGCAGCTAAATTCGCCTGCGGCGAGCTAAATCGGGCGTTGCCCGGCTAAATTTGCTTCGCAAGCTAAATTCGGCTTCGCCGAGCTAAAAGAGGCGAATTTAATTTAGCTGAAAACCTGTGGTTTTCAATTTAGCTGAAGTCGTAAGACTTCAATTTAGCTGCGAGCGTAAGCGAGCAATTTAGCTGAATAATAAAAACCTTTCCTATATCGGAAGGGTTAAGACGAGCTGAAAGAAAATAACCCACTATGACACTTTCTATAATTGAAAGATGTCAGAGTGGGTTTGTTTCTTCTTTATATAGCCTCTCCC
>JAEEGW010000052.1 GCA_016280525.1 Clostridiales bacterium | reverse complement strand
CGAAAATCTTCTTTCTGCATTCAGATCATTCACAAGCTTTTCGAATCGGTCTTCAGGCATCTTTGGCAGGTCGTAATCAGGAGCGTTCGGGTTTACTGCTGTAAGATAGATTTCAATTCCTTGCTCCGTTGAAGACCCGGCTTCGATCATAAGCGCCAGGGGCATCGGGATGAGTTTGTTGAAATCCAGAGTGCCTAAACCGGTTTCTTCCTCATGATCCGGGTCGGGATCGTACATCACCGCTTTCATTATTTCTTCCGCTTTCTCGTCGCTGCAATCGAAATATATTCTGTTCATTACATGATTCGGCATCGATATACCTCCATCAGGTGAGCGTCGGACCGACGGTCTCGAAGCTCGCAGCGTTTTTCTCACTTGCGATCTCTTCCTGGGTGAGGACTCTGAAACTGTCCTCGCCGAGGATCAGACTGAGTGAGCGTCCGTTGTCCCAGTGCATTCCGATCTGTCCCATGTCATCCACATAGGCAACGGTACCTCTCGTTCCCGGAGGGACCGGACGCGGATCGTCTCCCATCTGAATCAGTTCGATCCGTGTGCCTTTCGGATACATTTCCTTATACCGTTCCGCCATGCGCCTTGCGCGTTCCCATTCGTTCAAAACATCATACCTCCCATACTTTGATTGTTCAGGAACTGCCTGAACTCGGTTTCATTTTTGATAAAATAGTCATCCCCGGAATTCCAGAAACTGACGTATGCCTCTCCGCCGTCGATCTCGAATTCCTGCTGTTCGAGACCTTCGCCGAAGCCGTCTGAATTCTGACCGGTTATCCATGCCTTTAATTCTTTTTCTTCTGAAAGAGAAAGAGGTGCAGCAAGATCTACATTAATCACTCCGTAAAGGGTACCGCGTATTTCCGCCACGTTCCATTCTGCTGCGAGTACCTTCGGATTGTCCTGATATGAAGCCATAGACTTCGGATCACAACCGTCATATGAATGTTCTTTTTTCAGGAGCTCTTTTATTTCTTCTTCATAATGTGCAGCGTATCTGCCGTCAAGATCATATCCGTCTTCTTCGAGATCGCCATACTCGTCACGTTCAAAGACGGCGATCTTCAGCGGGCAGTAGTATCTAGCGTTAAGCATGACCATCGGCTCGGTTACTGGCTCGACAGCAGCGCCGATGTTTTCAAGGCGCTCGGCGAATTCGCAGATGTGCTGCAGACCGTATGCGCCGCTTCCGTCACCGAACTGAACGTGTGTGTCATCGATATACCGACAGGTCTTTTCATCCGATGTGCCGTCAGAAAAGTGAATTCTGATTTTTCCTCCGTCCGAAATGGTGAACTTGTCGTTGTAGCCGCTGTCGATGAACCGGATTCCTTTTTCGGCTCTGGCCATGTGATCATCCAACCGGCCTCTTTTGTAGCACCAGGCGTAAACGTTGTAGTCTCCTGCCTGAGGCTTCAATCGGAAAAAGTACGAGTATTTGTCCGTGTCGGCTCTGTACCCGTGCCATTCTCCATCGTTCGGAAGAAGGGATCCGTCCTGTTTACTGAGAAAAGCAGAAAGATTTCTTCTGCCGCCGAGCGGTGTACCATCTTCTTCAAATCTCAGAGCATTGATGACATTGTCGAACTCTGCTTTGAAATCGTCCGTTTTCAGATCCGATCGGATATCCTCCCAGGTAGAGAAGAAACCGTTGCCGTCGCGGTCAAAGTCAGCGCGGAGCATTCCGATCTGACCGGTCTGTCCGGATAATTGCTGCGACTGCCGATAGAAATACAATCGTTCATTTCCGTTCCATGGCTTTAAATTGATCTGCATGTTTTTTCCTCCTTTCACTTTTTTAACAAAAAATGCCGACTGAGTTTTTGATTCAGTCGGCATAAAAGCCAGTAATTTTAATGGTTTTTGTGAGGGTTCGCCTGAGGGTTCGCCTCGCTTTTGGTTTGTACTACATTTTGGTATCAGACCTCTTTTTATGAAGGTATATTACGATAAGAATTCATAATGATCTGAAGGTTTTTTTCAGTTATTCTGACATCGAAATTCACCTCGAATTAAGTTCAAATCCCGTCCACCCCCTGTAATAGGGGCACCCGATCTTTTTATTTCACTACTTTTCGAAATTTTGAAAAAGTGAGAAAAACGGCGAAAAATGAAGAAAACCGGCGAAAAACGCCGGTTTTCCCGTGCCGATCTTTTTAGACCGCACGCCTTGGTGCGGGCGACAGGAATTGAACCTGCATGTCCTTGCGAACACAAGAACCTGAATCTTGCGCGTCTGCCAGTTCCGCCACGCCCGCGTTTTTTGTTGCCCGTTTATAATAACACAAAAAATTCTTTTTGTCAAGATGTTTTTTATAAAAATTCCGCATTATCGCGCCGCGCTTTAAAAACGGGACCGCCGGCTTGCCGGCAGTCCCGATATGTTTACTGTTTAGCTTTCTGTTTGTAATACGGTATTATCCTCGCCGCGGCGTCGGATATTTTCGCGTCGTTCATGAACGTTTCCATATTGTAAAGCACGAGGATGTGCGCGAGGTCCGGGTCGTCCAGATACTGCGAAAAGTCCTTGTTGCTCGTTCTTAAATCAAGTATGACAAGATCGAAATGCCTTGCAAGGAAGGGAACTATACTGTTGCCGAAGCTGTCTTTAATAAGTATCATTTTCGGCCTTGATTCGCCGTTTTTCGTCACTATCGTCACGGCGTTGTTTCCGCCGTCGCCCGTGTCGTCCGAACCGATGAAAACGCTGTATTTATCGTTTATATCCCTGTATTTGTCCCGGTTGTAGAAGCCCTGTAAAGTGGTCACTTTTTCGCCGTTCATGATCGTCGTCGTGTAATCCGTATCGCCGTCGTATCTGAACAGCTCTATCGTGTCCTTGCCGCCGAACGCCGCGCCGGCTTTTGCAAAAGTCGTGCCGACAAACGACGTCGTATACGTTTCTCTTGTAAACGTATCGAGTGCGTACGGCTCTATCCCGTAAGACTTTATTATCTCGCAGTACGCGTAATACGCGCCGAGCGAAGTCCAGTGATGGTCCGTTTTATACGCCACGTATTCGCCGTTTTCAAAATGCTCTTTGATCACGTTCTTTAATTCGACCGCGGATATTTTGTCTTCCTCGACCTGCTCGTTATATGCGTTCCAGTAAGCGTCCGCGTGCGTGTCTTCGTACGGGAACACGGCGGGCAGTTTTGACTTTGCGACGTCTACCGTTCTTCCGGCGACCGCCGTGCGCAGATCCACGCCGTCCGGCAGGTTTTGTTCTATACCGGAGAGCAGATGAACGTTATTTTTTATCGTCTCCGCGGCGTCCTCATACGTTCTGTCGCGGAGCGTTCCGTCCTCGTTTTTTGTAACGCCGGATACGCTGTCTTTCTTTATAAGATATTCGCCGGCGAACACGACGTCGTTGTTTTCCTGCTTCAGCATCCCTATCTCAGCCGCGGCTTTGACGACGCGCAGTTGATCGCGGAACGGAAACTGATCCGCGTAGTAATCACCTATCTCGTCCGAGAAGACCTTGTAGCTGTCGCCGAGCTCGGCTATATACGCCTTTTTCTCGTCCTCGGTCATGGTCATCAGTTTTAGATCGCGCTTAAGGTCGTTTACTATCCTGCTGAACGAAAGCGACGGCATCTGTGCAAGCGTGCGTTTTTCCGTTTCCGAATACGTTTTGTCCTTAATTACGAAGAACGCAACGCCGAAGAAGAGGATGAACGCGCAGAAAGACGCGAGTATCGCGATATCCGTCTTTCTCGTTTTCGCTTTCATTTCAAGCTGTTTGTCAAGCAGTATCTCGGCTTCCGGCTTCTTTTTCGGCTTTTTTGCCGGAGTCTCAACTTTTATCTCATTGTTATCCATAATATCCTCCTCCCACTAAAATCTGAAATACAAAAACGGGTTGAAGCTGCTGTCCACCATGTACGCGGTGCATACCGTGAGCAGGACCACGCAGCCGACCGGCACGAGAACGCGCCAGACCTTGCCGAGCTTGAATTCGTTGAAATAAAGCTTGTAAAACAGCTTTTTGGGCAGCGGCGTGCAGGCTATGACGAGTATCGCTATGAACACGAGGTTCCGCAGTATCAGATACGCGTCCGCCGTGCTTGCAAGACCCGCGGCGTTCACGCCGAACATATTTTTAAGGTACGCCCAGCCTTCGCTCGTGTTTTCAAACACGAATATCAGCCAGCCGAAAAGCACTATGAGAAGCGTGTATATATGCCGTATCACCTTCGGTACTTTTTCAAGCCATTTGAGCAGGAAACCTTTTTCCATCATAAGTATTATTCCGTAGAATACGCCCCAGAGTATGTAGTTCCAGTAGGCTCCGTGCCATATACCCGTGAGCATCCAGACGATGAAAAGGTTTCTGTAAGTCTTGAAAAGCGAGCAGCGCGAGCCGCCCAAGGGGAAGTACACGTTGTCGCGGAACCAGGTGGAAAGCGACATATGCCATCTTCTCCAGAAGTCCGTTATGGAGTCGGCTATATAAGGATAGTTGAAGTTTTCCAAGAATCTGAAGCCCATCATCTTGCCTAAACCTATCGCCATGTCCGAATAAGCGGAGAAGTCGAAATAAAGCTGCAGAGAATAGAAGATAATGCCGAGCCACGCGGCGACGACCGTACGCTCACCGAGCGGTACGTCGCGTATGTTTGACCACAGCTGACCTACGACGTTAGCGAAAAGTATCTTTTTGCATAAGCCCGCCATGAACGTGCGTATGCCGGAGGCGAAAAGGTCGACCGTTTCGGTACGCTCGTTCAGCGCGTCGTCAACGTCCTTGTATCTTACGATAGGACCGGCGATGAGCTGCGGAAACAGCGTTACGTACGCGCCGAAGGACGTGATCTTTTTCTGCACGGACGCATCGCCTCTGTAAACGTCGATAACGTAGGATAACGCCTGGAACGTGTAGAACGATATACCGATCGGCAGCGAAAGTCCGAGCAGCGGGATATTCACGCCGGGTATCAGGTTTATTATGCTGCCTACGATAAAGTCGTAATACTTGAAGAAGCCGAGTATGGCGAGGTTCAGTATTACGCTTATGATAAGCGCTGTTTTCGCTTTCTTTTTATCTGCTCTGAACTTGTCCACCATATAGCCGCAGACATAGTCCACCACTATGGTAAACACCATCAGAAACAGGTATATAGGCTCGCCCCAGCCGTAGAAAACAAGGCTGATGATGAGCAGCCAGATGTTTCTTATCTTGCGCGGGAACAGGTAGTAAAACCCGATTGCCACGATAAGATACAGAAACAAAAATTCGAGCGTTGAAAAGACCATAAGCTTTGTTGCCGTAAACGGCTCTCCTTGCTTTTCAAAAATTTGTCATGCCAATTATATTACAAAATATAGGCAAAATCAAGACAGTAAATATTTCACACCGTAAAAAATAAAGCGCAGTATTTGTAAATACTGCACAAAAAACAGGCGTAAATGAGTCAATTAAGAATTAAGAATTAAGAATTCAGAATTAAGGTGTCCCTTCGGGACGAATATGGGTGGTCACCCACCCCTCAAGGCGCTACGCGCCACCCCCCATACCCCCCTGTCCCCTCCCATCATTTTTACAAATGATGGGGCGGACGAACCCCGCTTGCGGTGCCCGAAGAAATCTGCGCGTCACTGCCGTGACTGTGCTTGATTTCTTTCGACCGCTGCGCTTTCCTCGCTTTGCTTCATCT
>JAEEGW010000360.1 GCA_016280525.1 Clostridiales bacterium | reverse complement strand
TAAAGCGGACGACGTGTTTACAACGAGCTTTACCTTGCCGGGCATATCTTCGCCTTCGCCCATGCGGTAGAACTTCATAAGATCGGAAAAACGTCTGCCCTGCTCGTCCTCGTTCAATATCGCCGGCGTTTTTTCGTCTTTCAGAGCGGTATACGATACTTCAAGCTCGCCGTTGCCGGACACTTCCTTGAACAGAGCGGTTATATCCGCGTTCTCCTCTGCTTCACCGTTTTTTAAAACGTCAGCGACGTCAGAGTCGACTCGCATGAACTTAACGCCCTCGCGGTCCATTTCGATTGTTTGTATGAACTGCGTATCGAGCGTGCGGTCAAGTAAAAGCACCTCCGCGCCCTCGTTTTCGTACATACTTATATACTGCGCCTGGACTTTTTTGTCCGTTGCGTAATATACGGTATTCTCGTGCTTTTCTTTTGCGGTATCAAGATACTCGTCAACTGTCATCATTTTGCCGTTTACGACGGACGGGAACAAGATGCTGCCCTTTACTCTGTCGTAAAACTTTTTGTCGCGTATGCAGCCGTATTCTACGAATACCTTTATATCTTTGTATATCTTTTCATAGTTTTCGCGGTCCGTATTCATCATGCCGTTTAACTTGTCCGCAACTTTTTTGACTATGTGAGACGCTATTTTCGTAACGTAGCCGTTGTTCTGCAGATAGCTTCTTGAAACGTTTAACGGCAGCTCCGGGCAGTCCAGCACGCCGCGCAGCATGAGAAGATATTCGGGTATGACTTCTTTTATATTATCCGCGACGAACACCTGGTTGTAATACAGCTTTACCTGTCCCTCAATGGGATCGAAATCCGAATTGAGCTTGGGGAAATATATGATGCCTTTGAAATTCAGCGGATATTCCGCGTTTATATGCACCCAGAAAAGCGGGTCTTTAAAGTCGCCGAATACTTTTTTGTAAAACGCTTTGTAATCGTCCTCGGAACATTCGGACGGGGCTTTCATCCAAAGCGGCGTCGTGTCGTTTATCTGCTCCGGCTCTTTTTTGTCCTCGCCCTCTTTGTCTATATCATCCGCGTTTGAATAAAAAACGGGAACAGGCATGAACGAACAGTATTTTTCAAGTATTTCTTTGATTTTATAATCGGACAAAAGCTCGGATTCGTCTTCCGAGATCTTCATAATTACGGAAGTTCCGCGCTCGGTGCGGTCGGATTTGAAAGTCTCGTATTCTCCCTCGCTGTCGCAGACCCATTTTACCGCCGGCGCGTCCGTGTAAGACTTTGTCTCAACCGTCACGGTGTCCGATACCATGAAAGACGAATAGAACCCGAGACCGAAGTGGCCTATGATGCCCTCCTGCGGCTTGCCTGTCTCGTCCTTTTCGTATTTCTGTATGAATTCAACCGCGCCGGATAAAGCTATGCTGCATATATACTTTTCAAGCTCCTCTTCGCTCATTCCTATGCCGTTATCGGAAACGGTGAGCGTGCCCGCGGTCTTGTCCAGCACCACGTCTATTCTGTAATCCTGCTCCGGCAAAGATATTTCGCCTAAAGAATCAAGCCTTTTCAGCTTTGTTATAGCGTCAGACGCGTTTGATACGATCTCACGTAAAAATATATCCTTATCCGAATACAGCCATTTTTTTATGATAGGAAACAGATGCTCCGCGTCAACGGAGATGCCGCCCTTTTTTATATTCTCGCTCATGATAAAGCCTCCTTTTATATTGTATATAATATATTTTACTATCTCTTTTATGGCTTGTCAACAACTTAAATATGAATTTTCCGTTATTGTATAAAAAGGCGCGCGGATGTCAAAAATCTCCCTGAATTCAAAGAAAGGAATGATAATACCATGGATGAAGAAGAAGTAGAAAGAAAACAGGAAAAAACGGCGCGCATCGTCTACATCGTGTTGGCGGTGGTGATAACCGTGACGATGGTCGTATCCGTAATATCGGCTGTAAACAGAAGAAAGCACGGCAGCGTGAAGGAGCCGGTGACGGATAACACAGATGCGCAGACGACGGAGGTCACAAAAAGCGGCACGGCAAGTCTGCCGCACATCCCGAAGCACGATATTACGGAAGAGGAAGCCGTGGTACCGGATGTAACGGAGGACGAAGAGCAGACAAAGGCGCCGGAGGTAACGGAAAAGACGGAGCCGACGGCGGCTGAACACGTCTACGTCGTGCCGGTAAACGGTTACGTTATCAAGGATTATACGATGGATATGCCTGTATATTCGGTGACGATGAACGATTACAGAGCCCATAACGGAACGGACATCGCCGCGTCCGTAGGCGATCCGGTCTACGCTTTTACGGACGGCGTTATATCAAAGATCTACTACGATCCGATGATGGGACAGACGATCGAGATAGATCACGGAGACGGGCTCAGATCGGTCTATCAGAATCTGCAGATCACCCTGCCGGACAGAGTTGAGGTCGGCACCGCGGTATCCGCCGGCGACGTTATAGCCGCGGTGGGAGAAACGTCTCTGATCGAGTGCGCGGAGGTATCGCACCTGCACTTTTCCATTACGAAAGACGGCGGCTACGAGGCTCCGGCGGACTATATCGGGTCGATAAATATAACTGAAGAATAAAGCCGATTTGTAAAATGCGTTTATAATGTTCCGAAGGAACAATTCATGACAAAGTCAATTCACGACGTCAGTCAATTCATGCCCGAAGGGCAATTCACCCGGACTAAACTGTAAATTTTGTACTTTACACAGATTTACGTGATGAATTGACGGCTTATTGCCGTCATGAATTGGCTGCATTATAAAAAAAATCTCCGACAGATACCTGCCGGAGATTTTTATTGTTTTATATTATTTCTTCTTGGATTTTACTATGATTATAACAACAACTGCTATAACAGCGGCCGCCGCAACGGGGATGATTACGAACAAGGGATTGAAACCGCTCTTCTTGTCATCCTTCTTAGGATCCTCGGTCGCTTTATTCGTCTCTTCGCCCTTTGTTTCTTCGCCGGATTTTTCGGTCTCGGTCTCGGTCGCTTCGGCTTCGGTCTCGGTTTCGGTTTCGGGCGCCGCGGTCGTCTCGGGCTCTGTCTCGACTATCTCTTCGCCGACTTTGACGGATACCTGCTTTAAGAAGAATACCTGATCTTCGCTTCCGTCTGTTGACGGGTCAAGTCTTATGGATCTGATCTGACCTACCCAGTTGCCGTTATCGTCGTCACGCATGTCTATTTCAAAATCGGTGTATTCCGCCGCCGCTTCCATATCGTAGGTGATGTGGTTTGCAGCCGGGTCTCTTGATTCCTTCGTTGTAAAGAAAACTTCACCTTGCGCATATTCAACGTCGGTCTTGTACGTAAGAACTACGGTGTTGAACTTGTCGCCGTCAAAATACAGATCCTTCTTCATGGGAAGCGTGAAGTAGGGGTCTTCACCTGTTACGGTTATCTTGAGGCACCCTTCGACCTCGTCATACGTAAGGTCAACGCTGTTGCCGTTTCCTATCTTGGAAACAACTTCCGGATTTGTGAAGTCTAAAAGCACGAAACGGTCGCCGCTCATGTCGGGGCCTTCTGCTTCTGTTTCCGTTTCTTTGGTGTTTATTTCCTGCTGAGCTTCGGTCTCGGTCTCTCTCGGGTCGCGGGTAAGATTCAACGGGCTGGATTTGAGTATTGAGCCGGGGAGGGACGCCGTGCCGTCGCCGTGGTCGCCGACGTACAGGCAGTCGCCGCCGTAGCCGCAGCCGGAAAGCGAGCTGAACTGATCTGCATATACGAGTTCGCCGACGGACGAAAGGTCTGCTTTGTTCAGCACGACTATCTTGGATTTAACTCCGTCGTACGTGGATACGAACAGATAATCACCGGCGGTGCAGATACCGTAAGCCTCGCGGACTTCTACCTGGTCTACCATGCTCTTGCCGTCTTTGTCTATCTTCATGACGTGGCTGCCCTTATCATAGGCGCTGTTGTCCTGCTTGTAGCACATGTAAATATAACCGTCAACGTCTACCGTGATGTAGCCGGGGTCGGACTGCGAACCTGTAAGTTCGTTATAGTCAACAACACCGCCGTTGCCGAAGCCGCTGTAAAGCTTGATATCGGTAACGTCCGTCACGTCGTAGCAGCGGATAGTGTCTTTGTGATAGCAGGTAACGACGTAAAGCAGGATCTTATCGCCTATCTTCTGCGCCGCGATACCGTTGATACCGACTCTGTCCGTATCCATATCCTCGGTAATTGTGGCTAATTCTTTCATATAGCCTTCTTCATCTACCGTCGGATCAACACAGGCTATCGAGATATAGGAAGTGTTGGGAACGTCGTGCGTGATACCTACAAACAGATAACCTCTGCAGTCTACCGCAAGTCCCTTGGGGTAGTTGTTGTTGGCAACAACGCCGTCGTATTCGTCAATTTCGATCTCAGGCGCGTATTCGCCTAAATGTTCGCCTGTCGCCGTGTCTATTTTGCTGACGTGGCGGTAGTTCTGTAAAAAGCCGCCGTAAACGTACTTGCCGTCGGGAGAAACTGCAAAGCCTCTCATCTGGAAGCCGTTCTGTTCGTCAAAGCTGTCAAGATCTACTAAAAGATCAAGAGTCGCAGTTTTGAAAACATCGTCGTTCTGACCCGCAAATACGGGAACGGCAGCGGTAAGCATCATAAGCGCGCAAATTGCAATTGCTATGATTTTTTTCACTTTAAATGTCCTCCATTTAATTTTTTTATCATTATAATACCACTTGTCTAAAAAGTCAAGTGAAAAATTTAAATTATTTTCCCACGCAGAACTTTGAAAAAATTTCGTTTATTATGTCGTCCTTGACCTCAAGTCCGTCAAGTCCGGCGATTGAGGACAGCGCCTCCTCTAAATCAAAGCAGGCTATGTCCTGAGTCTGCCCGGAGCAAAGCGAATTGAGCGCTGATCTGCAGCAGTTTATGAATCTGACCGTTTCCGCGTACTGTCTGCCGTTTATGAGGTGCGGCTTGCCGTAGTCTATCGCGCCGCCGGTAAACAGCTTCTCCGCCGTCTGCTCGATTTTTTCTTTTCCCTCTCCGTTTTTCGCGCTTATATGGACGGTATGCTCAAATATGCCGTCGTACGCTTCGCCTGTACCAAGATCGCTTTTGTTTATAACAGCGATGACGGGGGCGTTCAGTTTTTTCAGCTCTTCTATAAGCTTCTTCTCTTCCCCGTCCGGCGATTTTGAGCCGTCGAACACGGCGAGGACGAGCTGCGCTTTACCGAGCGTTTCCTTTGCTTTTGCAACGCCTATCTCCTCAACCGTGTCCGTCGTGTCGCGGATGCCGGCGGTGTCCGCAAGTTTCAGCCTTACCTGGCCGCACAGTATGCTGCCGGTGACCACGTCGCGCGTAGTGCCGGGTATCTCCGTAACGATAGCCGTCTGTTCGCCCGTGAGCATATTCATAACGGAGGATTTGCCGACGTTCGGTCTGCCGCAGATTACCGTCCGCACGCCCTCGCACACGGCGGAGCCGGTCTTATAGCTGGCTTTCAGCTCTTCGGCGCGGGATATCAGCGCGGATATGCGGTCTTTCAGCTCGTTTACGGATACGTCCGTCATATCCTCGTCCGGATAGTCGATATAAGCGTATGCGGACGCGATAAGATGCTTCAATTCGCTGTATATGCTCTCTGCCTCAGCCGATAAAAGTCCTCTGTTAGCGCCGCCGGCTAACTTCAGCGCGCCGACGCTCTCCGCGTCTATGATATCCATTATTGCCTCGGCGGAGGTAAGGCGCAGTTTGCCGTTTATGAACGCGCGTTTTGTGAATTCCCCGCCCTCCGCGTAAGCGGCGCCGGCGTCGACAAGCGAGCGCAAAACAAGCGACGATACGAGCATACCGCCGTGACAGCACAGCTCCGCCATATCCTCGCCCGTATAGGATTTAGGCGCGCGGTAAACGGTGACGACGCCGTCGTCTATAACGCCGCCGTCATATATGAATTCGCCGTAAACGGCGTGCGCGGTGGGTAATTCGGACAGGTTTTTGCCGTTTTTGGGCTTGAATACCGCCGACGCGATTTTCACCGCGTCCGCTCCCGTCATCCTTATCATCGCTATCGCGCCTCTGCCGAACGGCGTGGAGAGCGCGGCGACTGTATTTTCAAAATTCATATTTCGCCTTTCTGCCGTTATAAAGCGTGTCGTACAGCCACGGCGATCTCATGGTATAATCATCGGCTTCCTTAAGCTCCGCCGACAGATCCCGGCGCAGTTTAAGTAAAAGCTCTTCTTGTTCTTCATCGTTTGCGCGGTTTACAAGCTCGTCAGGGTCGGAATCAAGAAAATACAGCTCGTCCATATCAGAGCAGTTCCAGACGTATTTTATATGACCGTTTGTTATCATTCTCTGGGTATAAAGTCCGAACTGCTGGCCGTTATACGTGACAAGCGCGTATTTTCTGACCTTTTCCGGCTTTTCGTCAAGCAGATACGGCAATAGCGACACGCCCTGCAAGCCATCCGGCTTTTCAAGTCCGCAGATATCAAGCAGCGTCGGCACTATATCAAGCGCGTTTATAACGATATCCGACACGGTCTTATGAGATGCGCCCGGCATTTTTATTATAAACGGCGTTCTTACTACGGAATCGTACATTATATAATGCTTGTCAAGCATCCTCCGCTCTCCGCACATATCGCCGTGGTCGGACGTGTATATAACGACCGTGTTGTCCGACAGACCGGTGTCGTCAAGGTATGATAACATTTTGCCTATCGCGTCGTCTATCTGTGAGATCATGCCGAAATAGAGCCTTTGCGTGCGGCGGAAAACCTCTTCATCCGTTTTTTCGTTGTTCCAGTTGAGTATCATTTGCCGCTGCATATACGGCTTGTTTTTCAGATCGTCGCCAAACGCGCGCCAGAACGGGACGTCTTTATACATTGAAGCAAACGGCTCCGACGGGCGGCACGGCAGATGCGGACCGGAAAAGTTCACTCTTATCTGAAATCCGTCGCCGTATTTTTTCATCAGCTCTATCGCGGCGTCCGCCGTTCTGTGCGTTTCGCTCTGTCCGACCGGCAGACAGCATACGTCGCCGAAAAAGCCGTTTTTGTATACGGTCTTATCCGGAAAATGAAGCTGCGGGACGGATACGTAGTCATCGTAGCCGAACTCCGTAGGCGGCAGCTGTGAGACGTGCCAGGCGCCTATATAGCCGCATTTGTATCCCGCGGCTTGAAAATCACGCGACCACGAGTAATTGTCCGGTGAAAACGGCGCGGACGGTATGCCCTGGTCGTAGTTATACAGCGTTCCGACCTGCTCGGGACGCCTGCCGCATATCATACTGCGGCGCGCGGGGACGCATATCGGGTTTGGAGTATACGACTGCTCAAAATCAACGCCCCCGGCGGCAAGTCTGTCTATATTCGGCGTTTTTACCGGGTAGCCATTCGTGTAGCCCAAGCAGTCGCGCCGCTGCTGGTCGACGCAGATAAAAAGAATATTCGGTCTCATAAAACCGTCACCGTGCATAAAAGCATATTGTGGTCCGATATAAGATTTGTCGTCGCGTCTTTTGTTCTGACGTCGCTTATCCTGAAATTTTTCGTATATAAAACGTTGTCGATGCTTCTGTCCGCGTACGTATAAAGGTCTTTGTTTGCGAGTCTCAGCCATTTTATGTTTTCGGATATGACCGCGGGCGAGGTATTGAAATCTCCGCAGCATAAAAATCCGCCGCGCTCACAGTAATACTCGCGCAGCTCATAATCAAGGCAGTTCATCGTATCAAGATTTGCCGCGTCGGATTCACAAGACAGATGCGTATTGAAAACGGTCACGTTCTGCCCGTCAAGGTCGACGGTGATATACCCGCACGACGTTCCCTGCTTTGCAGCTTTTACCTTATAATTTATCGTATCTTTATCGGTTATCGGGTATTTGCTCAGTATAGCCGTACCGTAAAGCCCATTCTGAAACGGTCTTATGGTTATGAAATGATAATACGGATATAACGCGCGCTCCGAAATATACGCCGCCATATCCGCGCCCGCCGATCTGTCGCAGCCGCAGTCGACCTCCTGCAGCGCGACTATATCCGCGCCGCAGTCTTTTATAAAGCCGGCTATCGCTTCAAGATCGCGCTGATCGTATTTGTTATACATTTTAGAAGCGGCGCCGATATTGAACGACGCCAGAGTAAATTTTTTCATTTTCTGCTCTTCTCCGCAAGCATTTTTATATCGTCTATCGCACATTCCACGGCGTAATCACGCTTTGTCTGGCACGAAAACAGCAAACCGTCTTTGCCGTATATATTGAACTCGTAATACGGAACGGTCACTTCTTTTTTCTTTATAATATAAGTTTTATCCTTTAATTCCAGCTTTACGTCGGTCACGTCTTTATACGCTATACTGTAAAACACGTCGTCCGTTCCCTCGTCAATAAGATGCACGGTGCGGGAGGCGGCGCACAGACCTTCCTGCGTAAAAAAAATCACGTTTTTCATATAGTGGTCCGTTCTGTATTCGCCCTGTCTGTCGCGCCTTATATACGGCGTGTCGTAATAATGGTATCTTTCCATTACGGCGGTCGAGATATACGGCAGCTCCCTGTCGTACAGATCAAAGTGCATACGCGCCTTTTCTTCAAATCCGTCAAGCTCTTTTTCAACGTCCTCGTCTATTTCGATTTCGCTTGAACGGCGCATGATAGAGCCGAAAAACAAAACGCAGCCCGC
>JAEEGW010000359.1 GCA_016280525.1 Clostridiales bacterium | reverse complement strand
GCGCTTGATACGAACGGCGACGGCGAATTAGACAACAAAGACGTTGTAACGCTCTTCAGATTCGTATCCGAAGACAAAAACGCGAAACTCTCCGAAAAACCGTACGTTCCGGCAGATGAGCCCGCGCCCATAGAGGAACCCGCGCCCATAGAGGAACCCACGCCCATAGATGACCCCGTTCCCGCTACCGGACGTATATTCAATTTATACGCTGTAAGATAAACTCATAACAACAAAAAACCCCGGAATTCATTTCCGGGGTTATTTTTTTGGTAAAAGTATTCTTATAAAACTCCTTCCGTCAACTTGCGGGAACCCCCAACGCTCTCAAGTTCGCGTCGGGGAACCCCTACCGTTGACACCGTCCGGTTCGCAATCATAGATTGCTTCACCGCTTGCCGGGAACCCCCAAAAAGCTCAGTCGCTTTTCGGGAAACCCCTCGCTAAAAACTCCACACTGTGGAGTTTTCTTAACGCGTCGCGCCCTCAAAGAGGGAGGCAGATCAAGGCTCCCTCATCGAGGGAGCTGTCATCCGGGATAATTCCCGGATGGCTGAGGGAGTTTACTCTGACTTCGGAGAATCATCCCGGGGTTATTTTTTTATCTGCGCGTTATTTCCGTACTATTCCGGCGGATGCGTGCTCAAGCTCCGTGCCGTCGCTCCATTTGCCCATATACAGCGCTTCTTCTCCGTGCCATCGTTCGTAATCAACTCCGTAAAACGACCAGTCCGCTATCGCCCTGCACCATTTATACGCGCCGTATTTTCTCAGATTGTCCGTTGTGCTGCCGTTGTTTTTCATCCATTTGTGGTCGGCGACGACGCGCTCTTTGCCGTTTTCACCGCTGTATAACGTGTAAAACGCTTTTTTGTCTTCAGCATGCTCCGACAAACTCTCCCACAGATACTCGCTTGTTCTGTAGCAGTTTTCCGTATCCTCCGCGCCGATCGCCATAAGGATATTCAGTTCTTTATCCACCGCGCCGAGATCGCTTTTCGGTATTATATCCGTACCGCCGTCGCTTGCGTCAAGCGCGACGGCAAATACGACGCCCGGCAGTTTGTCCTCCGCGCAGATATTGAGCGCCGTAAGTGCGCCGACGGAATGGCCGGCAAGGCCGGTAAGATACTCTCCGTCCCGCTTTGCAACGTTCAGTTTCAGCGTTTTTTCGGCGAATTCCACGCCGTCTTTTATCTGTTTTGCAGCGCAGTCCGTATAATTTGCTGGGTCCATAAACATGCTCTCGTAATTCGGCGCTATGACTATATAGCCGCAGGAGGCGAGATAGCAGTACGTGTCCTCGTATTCATCGCTGTTGTTGTAAATATAAAATCCGTGCAGATACGCTATGACGGGAAGCTCTTTTTCTTCATCCGCCGCCGGATAATATATAACGCTGTAGCCGCGCGCCGTGGCATACGTTTTTTTGTTTACCGTGCCGTATCCGCCGTTGTCCGCGACGCAGACCGTGCCGTTGCCGCAAAGCTCCGGCTTGATGTCGCAGCCGATAAAGCAAAGCGCGGCGGCAAGCGGTATATACGCAAAAACGACCGCTGCGATATGCAAAAATACTTTCTTCCCCGCTCTTTTCTGCATCCGTACAAGCTCGGACACGGAGATGACGATAAACAAAAGAGCCCCCGTGCGGTAGCCGGCGATATTGCCGAATATCCCGGACAAAGCGGAAAGAAACGCGACCGCATAAAAGACGGAAAACAGTATTTTATATACGCGCTCCGTATCGAGTATCAGAGAGCAGACGAGAAGCAGCGCGGAAAAAGCCGCGCTTGACAGCGCGAATATTATAAAATACCTGTTGTCTGCGAACACGGCGTTCAACAGCGCGCTGTAAAGCAAAATAAACGCCGCCGGGACTCTGATCTTATTTAAAACCGCTTCTTTCATTTTTTTTTGCCTCTGCTCTATTTTACAGCGAAAAACAAAAAAAGTCAATACAAAAACCGTAAAAAAGGCGCTTTGATATTATGCGCACGTATAGCGGTAAGGAAAAATATAAAGTATATTTTCATATAATATAAAAGCGGGCAACCGCAAAACAGATCGGGACAACACAATAATGAAACACAGATATTTCGCGTTCTCCTCCCTGACCTACGCGTATAAGGGGCAGGACGCGCTTTACAGTACGGGTATAAGATCAAAGATAATAAGGCTTTCGGGCGCCGAGACCGAGAAAGGCTGCAGATACGGCGTAGAAGTAAGCGAAAAAGACGGCTATGACGCAAAGGCGGCGCTTATAAAATACGGCGTGCCGTTTACCGAGCCGCGTTGATATATTTCGACAACGCCGCCACGTCATACCCGAAGCCGGACTGCGTTAAATCTGCCGTATCGGATTTCATTGAAAACCGCTGCGGCAATCCGGGCAGGGGCGGGCACAGCATGGCTATGAAAGCGGCGGAGACGGTGTACGGAGCACGGAAAAAGCTCGCCGCGTTTTTCGGCGTATCAGACTCGGCGCTCTGCTGTTTTGCGGGCAGCTGCACCGAGGCGCTCAACACCGCGATATCCGGCGTGCTGCGCAAGGGCGACAGGGTGATAACGAGCAATATCGAGCACAATTCCGTAAGGCGTCCGCTTATCGCCGCGGGGTGTGAGATACTGACTTTTGACGCGCTGGCTAAAGGCGACGAGATACTTTCGCAGGTCGACAAACACATCGCAGGCGGCGCGAAGGCTGTCGTCTGCACGTGCGCGTCAAACGTCTTTCCCGTTATTCTGCCTGTAAAAAAGCTGGGGAAACTGTGTAAAGACAGAGGCGTGATATTCATAGCGGACGGCGCGCAGGCGGCGGGGCATTTTGATATTGACGTTATAAGAGACAGTATTGACGTCCTCTGCGTACCGGCGCACAAGGGCTTATACGGCATACCCGGCTGC
>JAEEGW010000358.1 GCA_016280525.1 Clostridiales bacterium | reverse complement strand
GTTATGCTTTTGGTAGACAACCACTCTGCCACGAAGTTTGACGAAAAAGGCGAGATAATCCCCATCCCCATACGCGAAAGGCTGTGGTATACCGGCGCGGCGGATGCGGGAAAACTGCACTTTACGGACGTTACCACGGATATATTCACCGGCGAGATAAGCATAATGTGTTCACTGCCCGTCTATCGGGACGGGAAGCTCGTTGCCGTTGTCGGCGCGGACCTGTTTTTGAACGACGTTTCGGCGGCGGTCAACGCCACGTTATACAACGGCAGCTTTATATGCATAGTGAACCAGAACGGTCACGTTCTGTTTTCTCCGCAGACGGAGGGCATGTTCAAAGTTCTTCCGGCGGATCAGGCGCAGGACCTCCGCGCGACGGACAACGCGGAGCTTTCGGCTTTTGTCCGCGACGCGCTCTCGCAGAACACGGAGCTGCGGCTGATCGACGTTGACGGCGAGCTGTGCTACGTCGTCGGTTCGCCGATACAAAACGTGGACTGGGCGGTTTTGAGCATAGTTCCGAAAGCGCTTGCGGATCAGCCCGCGGAGGCCATGCTGAAGCAGTTCAACGCAATACATAGCGAAGCGACGGAGACCTTCGGCAGCGGAATGTCCAAAGCCGTAGTGACGATCCTTGTGCTCATCGCGGCGGCCATAATAATAGCCGTCACGGCGGCGATCATTTTATCAAAAAGGATAGTAAAACCGCTTGAGGCGATAACGAACAGAGTGCAGTCTCTCGGCGGCGACGATCTGCGGTTCAAAATGGAGGACGAATACCGCACGCACGACGAAATAGAAGTCTTGGCGGAGTCGTTTTCCATGTTATCCGGCAAAACTTTGGAATACATATCCGAGGTTGAGCGCGTGACGGCGGAGAAAGAGCGCATAGGCGCGGAGCTTTCTTTGGCGACGAGGATACAGGCGGATATGCTGCCGAATATTTATCCGGCGTTCCCGGAGCGCCCGGAATTCGATATATACGCCTCAATGGATCCGGCAAAAGAGGTCGGCGGCGACTTTTACAATTTCTTTCTGGTGGACGACGACCATCTCTGCGTGTTCATAGCGGACGTCTCCGGCAAGGGCGTGCCCGCGGCGCTGTTCATGATGGCTTCCATGATAATTCTGTCAAACAACGCGCAGATGGGAAAGAGCCCTGCGCAGATACTTCAGGATACTAACGCGGCTATATGCGCGAATAACCGCGAGGAGATGTTCGTCACCGTATGGCTCGGAATCCTTGAAATTTCCACGGGCAGACTCACGGCGGCAAACGCGGGACACGAATACCCGGCGATTAAAAATCCGGACGGGGTCTTTGAGCTTTTGAAAGACAAGCACGGATTCGTCATAGGCGGAATGAACGGCATGCGGTATAAAGAGTATGAAATACAGCTTGAGCCCGGCTCTAAACTGTTCGTATATACGGACGGCGTGCCTGAGGCGACGAACGGTGAAAAAGAGCTGTTCGGGACTGACCGTATGCTCAAAGCCTTAAACGACGCGCCGGACGCCGACCCGCAGCAAACGCTGCATAACGTACGCGCCGCCGTTGACGGCTTTGTATGTGACGCGGAGCAGTTTGACGATCTGACAATGGTATGCGTGGAGTATAAAGGAAATAAAAAGGAAAATTGTTAAATAAATGTAAACTGTGCAAATGAATGAAACTATTTACCGTGTTTTTTGCCCTTATTAAGTGAAAGCGGAAAGGAACATTAAACAACGGAGGTAATATGCGTATGAAAAAGATAATTATAACAAGCTTTGCAGTGATCCTGGCAGTGGCGCTGTGTATCCCGATATACGCCGCGTTGAGTTCAAAGATCGAAGCATCTATGACAGATTATGAGACCGGTTATGAAGAAGAGACCGGCGAGCCGTTCGGACGTGCGCCGGCGTACGTGATGATAAGATGCGGCAAAAATCAGATATATCCGGAATCGTATTTCAAAGGCTCCGTAACGTATCAGGAGGAAGGCGATCCGGTCACAGAGGCGGGAACGGGCGCGGACGGCGTTGATTACGCCGTATCCATAGCGTACAACAGAGGCGATACGCTGTCCGTATATTACGAAAACTACGGTAACGTCAATTACGTTTCTTTCCGCCAGCAGGGCAGAGAAGACCATAGTTATTCAGATGAAAGCTTTATAAACAGTTTTTTGGAAACTGCCGAAAACGGCGTTTACCGCTTTATCGTGACCGTAGCTTTGACGGGCGGAAACAAAATCGAGATGTGGGAATATCCGTTTGACGTTGAAGTCTGCAAAGAAGAACTGGTCGGATCGGAAACAGACGGCGTTATATATACCGACTACGGTTCATACTGCGTCGTCAGCGGACACACAGAGTCCGTTCCCGAAAACGTCGTTATCCGTTCGTTTGTTGATTTCGACGGCAGGCAGCTGCCCGTCAGAGCGATAGGCGAAAAAGCGTTTTCGGAATGCTCGGATATAAAGAGCGTTACTCTGCCGGACGGCTTGATCGAGATAGGCAAGCTGGCGTTCTACCGCTGCAGCGGTTTGCAGAGCATAAATCTGCCGCAAGGTCTTAAAGAAATTAAAAGCGGTGCGTTCGGAACGTGCGGCAGTCTTGTAAGTGTAACGCTTCCCGACAGTCTTGAAACGCTGGGTATAGGCGCGTTCTCGCTCTGCGGTCTTACGAGTATAGAAATACCGGATAAAATCACAAGTTTAAACGAAATAGTATTTGCAGACTGCGCCGATCTGAAAAGCGTTACGATAGGCAGTGGCGTAAGGAGTATACATTACAGAGCGTTTGAAAATAGCGACGGAATAGAAAGCATAATCATATCGGATAATAACCCGAAATATCACGCGTCGGGAAACTGTATAATAGAAACGAAAAGCAAGAGACTTATATTCGGGACCGACGACTGCGTCATACCTGACGACGGAAGCGTAACGACGATAGCTTCAAGAGCTTTTGATTATCGGATGAATCTGGAGTGTATCAGCATACCGGCAAGCGTTACAAAGCTGGAAGATCGCGCGTTTTACGGATGCCCGCGTCTTACGACCGTTTATTACGGAGGAACGGTCTC
>JAEEGW010000357.1 GCA_016280525.1 Clostridiales bacterium | reverse complement strand
TTTTTCAAGTATTTTTTTGCTTTTTACTGTGTATTGCGTAAAAAAATACTTGACTTTTTTGCCGTTTTTGCTTATAATAATCTGCAAGAGGCATGGAAGGAGGTGTGAAAAATAGGACTGTTTTCAAGGTTTAAAAAGAAAAACTCAAAACCTTCAGCTTTTGTTTTTGTTGATTACGAGCATTGGTACGTTTCAATGATAAAAAAGTATTCGCTGCGTCCGCGCATAAGACAGTGGCGCGACGGTATAGCGGAAAAATTTGATATAAAAGAAATGCTGTTCTTTGCTGATTTCTCAAATCCCGGTATGCGCGCGGAGATACCGCGTATACGCGAGGTAACGAACTATATTATAGAAACGCAGAACACGAGTACGTATTACAAAAAAGATTTTACGGATTTTATAATGCTCGACCATATTTATCAAAAAGCCCTGTCTTCTCCCGACGTCGGTACGTTTATTATTTTTACGGGAGACGGACATTTTTCATCGGTAGTCCGGTTTTTAGCCCAGAGCTGCGGCAAAAAGGTTATTATTTACTCGGTACGCGACGGACTTTCCGGTATGCTTAAAAGCGTTTGTTCAAAATCTTACGAGATACCCGATGACAGTGAGATAGATATAACGTATTATTCAATGATAGCAAAGCAGATAAAAGATACGGACACAACGGGGAGGAGACTGTCGGAGCCGTCGTTTTCATCAGTTATAGGCGCCGTTTCCGAGTATTACGGCATAGACCGTGAAACCGTGAAGGATGAAGCGAATAAAATGTCGCAGCGCGGCTACATTACCGTTACCTCCCATAAATTATCGTACAACAAACGTATCAGCACCGTCAGACTCAATAAAGAAAAAATCGCCTCGGACGGTATTAAGCTGATAGAAGACCCGCTGTTCCTTATGTTCCCGGCAAGGGCGGAAAAAAAGCCGCCCCAAATTCAAATATCAAAGAAATGAGAACAAAATCATGGATCTGACGACAGTAATATCAGACAGCAACCGGATCAGCAAATTTCCGACCGTGATCACCGATGAGGTCTTCACGGTCAGTTTTTATAACGACGCGGCTGAAAAACTTATACCGGAGCTTACCGCCGGTAAAAAATTTGACGAATTAGTCACCATATACGACAAATGCGAGCTGAAACGCTCAAAATATCCGTCCTCCGCCTTGATCGGCTGCGGCGGCAAAAAGTATTTTTGCGCTTTCTGTCCCGTTATATCCGGCTGCAACAAGGAATACGTTTTTTCTCTTGCCGTGCCGGACAAAGAAAAGTACGACGACTGCGAGCAATACCTTTCAATGAAGCTTGCCGTTATATCAAAGTGTCTTTTTGACATACCGGATAACGCTGCTGCCGGCAGAAAAAGAGCGTACAGCAGGATGTACTCGACGTATGAGGCGAATATGCGTATGCTCTCAGCCATGAGCGGGGATGATTATTCTTCCGCCGTGAATATAAAAGAACTGCTTGAAGACGTTTATTCTTATTACGGCGATCTGAAGTACGGAGCGGAGCAGACAAAGAGATTCAGTATACAAACAAGCGACGATTACATAAAAATAAAGAAAGCGGCATGCGTAATGCTCGTCTATACCTACGATCTTTGTCTTTCTTTGTCAAGAAACGGGTTTTGCGCCGTATCCGTTAATACCGGTTTGCAGAGCGGGCAGATGTCTTTTTTGTTTTCCGTAAGACCTAAGCACAAGCTGTCGACTCTGATAGATATATCGGACGGAGCGGAGGAAGCGGTTTACTCGCTTTTAGGCCGCGGAGCGGAGAATATGCTTATGATAAAAACGCTTGCCCGGCAGATACGCGGGCAAGCGGATATCAGATATGATATGGTATCAGATGAGCTTGACTTTTGCCTTATGTCTCCGTACGACAACACGGGCGTTTTCAAAGCCGCCGGCAGACAGTTTGCGGATATCGCACGTATCGCCGTGCAGGCTTGTATTATTTCTGCAAAGAAAGCATAATATAGAAGTCTGAGCCTTTCCCCGGCTCGCTTATGACGCCGTATATCCCGTTGTGCTGTTCGATAATCTTTTTGACTATCGAAAGCCCGAGGCCGGTGCCTACTCCCGCGCGCTTATGCGCGCGGTTTTCTTTATAGTATCTGTCCCAGATGTACGGCAGATTTTCCGGCAGTATGCCGTCGCCGTCGTCTATTATGTCAAATCTGAGATAGTTTTTGTTATCTGCCACAGCTTCGGTCTGCCGTATGAGCACGTGCTTTGACTGACCTGTGTAGTTTATGGCGTTGTTTATGAGGTTGTAGAATACCTGCATGAGCTTCAGCTCGTCGCCTTTTATGACGTACTCTTTTTCGCGCTCAAAATCTATCGTATAGCCTTCAACGGTGCGCATGGTCGAATATCTGCCGATAAGGGCGGAAAGCTCCGCCGTAACGTTGAATTCGCTCATCTGCAGCCCGTCCATGCCGGATTCAAGCTTTGAAAGCGACAGTATATCGTTTACAAGACGGTTAAGGTGATCCGCCTCGTCTATTATTATCTGTATGTTTTCCGCATTGTTTTCGCCCGGAATGTCGCGCATCATCTCTCCGTAGCCGGATATCATCGTAAGCGGCGTGCGCAGGTCGTGCGAGACGTTTGCCACAAGCTCGCGGCGCAGATCGTCCACCTTCTGAAGCTCCGCGGAGGCTTTTGATAACGTTTCGTTCAGTTCCTCCGTCTCGCGGCAGCCGGGGTGACCCTGCAGCTTTTCGTATTCCGGCGTGCCTATCTTTTCGGCTGTCGCCGTAAGTTTCGTGAGCGGAACGGACAGCGTTTTTGCGATAATGAGACCGACTATGACCGCGGCGGCGATGGAAACGGCGGAGACGATCAGAAGCAGGCTCATTATGGTGGTCGTAGTGGCGTCTACCGGCGTGAGCTGCGCGTTTATAAGTATAACGGAGTTGTCCGTTATCTTGGCGTAAAGCATACTGTCGTTTCCTTTGCCGAGCGTGTTGCTTTTGCCGTCAAACGTATACGAGCTTTCGCCGCCGTCGCGCTGTGCAAGCTCTATCATGGCGGAAACGGCAAATTCGTTTGTCAGTATATCACGCGGAGCGGTATAAGATATACGTTCCGTTGCCGTGTCCGTTGTGCGGATTATGAGGATGCTTGCGTCGGTGAGCCGGCAAATATCCGCCGCAATGTCCGACAAAGACGACGTATCGTCGTTAATATGCGACAAAACGGTATAAGCGCTGTTCTGTATCTCGCGGTATTTTGCGGCGCGGTAGAAATCATTTAAAAAAACGACGAACAAAAGCCATATCACCGTCAGTATCACGGCGGTGAACAAAGCTATAATGAGCGTCATTTTCGTGCGTATGCTCAAAGCACGGGATGGTTTCTTTTTCATTGATCTTCTCTTACACCGTCAAAACGGTATCCTACGCCCCTTAACGTTACTATGAATTTTGCGTAATCGCCTAAGCTTTTGCGCAGCAGTTTTATATGGGAATCAAGCGTTCTGTCGTCGCCGTAGAAGTCGTAACCCCAGACCTCCGTTATAAGGCGCTCGCGCGTGAGCGCTATGCCGCTGTTTCTTACGAAGTAGAAAAGCAGATCGTATTCCTTAGGCGTCATTTCCGCCTGCACTCCGTCAACGTAGACGAGCCGACCGGTAAAATCCACGGTAAGGCCTTCGAATTTCAGTACCTCGTGCGGCTCGGCGCCGCCGCTTATCTTTGCGCGCTTTATGAGCGCCGCGACGCGCATCATCAGCTCTTTCGGAGAAAACGGCTTGACGACGTAGTCGTCCGCGCCGACCTCAAAACCGTGTATGCGGTCGTATTCCTCGCCTCTTGCGGAGAGCATTATAACGGGCGTGTTTTTCGTTTTTCTTATCTCTTTTACGGCGGAAAAACCGTCCAGATCCGGCATCATGATGTCCATTATTATAACGTCGTAACTGTATTTGCGGGTCTTCATCACGGCTTCCATGCCGTCTTTTGCCATATCCGTTTTATAACCTTCGAATTCCGCGTATTTTTTTATCATTTCGCGTATTTTCTGCTCGTCGTCAACGATAAGTATTTTTTCCATACGTGTATCCCTCCGTTAGTCTGTTTAAATAATAACACGTAAATGTGATATATATGTGATAAAGAACTGAAATCATTCGTCGCCGTTATTATCGGAGCTGTCGTCCGGCTTGAAATGCGCCAGCGGATTTTTGCGCACCGCTTTTTCCATATCGGACGAGGCGACGTGAGTGTATATCTGCGTGGTATTCAGCTGTTCGTGACCTAAAATATCCTGCAGGACCCTGACGTCAACTCCGCCCTCGCGGTACATAAGGGTCGCGGCGGTGTGGCGCAGCTTGTGGGTGGATAACTGCTTGTAGCCGAGCCCCGCGTCAACGAGGTGCTTGTGCACGAGCCACTGCACGGTTTTGTTCGATATGCGGGTGTTGCGGTTAGACAAAAACACGGGATGGCGGCTCTTGCTTTTTTCGTCCGTCACGGCGCGCTGTTCGTCCGATAACGCTTCGCGGTAGGCGTATATCGCGTCTTTCACGGCGTCGTTTATGTAGACGGTGCGCTGTTTGCTCCGTTTACCGGTCACTATCAGGGAAGTGAAGTCGCGGTCAAAATCCTCCATGTTTATGGAAACGAGCTCGGACAGACGCATGCCGGTGTTCAGAAACGTTAAGATTATCGCGTAATCGCGCAGCTTTGATATACTGTCCTTTTCGCTGTTTATGGAGTTCAAAAGATCCTCGCTCTCACTTAGCGTCATGAATTTCGGCAGCGTTTTTTTGGAAGCGGAATGGTCTATGTCGCGCGCCGGATTGTTTTTCGTTTTGCCGGTGACGGTAGCGAATTTGAAAAGCGATTTTACCGCGGAGAGCTTTCTCTGCGCGGAGCGCGCGGATATGCTTCTGTCGTTACGAAGATACGAAAGATAGTCGTATATCTCGTCCGCCGTGATGCTTTCCATAAACGCGTAGTCGCAGGTACGCATATCTATTTTTTCAAAATTTTCCTCTGTGGGATCAAGCTCGTCTCTTACGGCTTTTATGAATTTGAAAAAAATGAGCAGATCGAGCAGATACTCGTCTATCGTCAGCGCGGATCTGTTCTGTACGTTTTGCTTGTAGTTTTTGAATTCGTTTAACGGCTTTGACAAAAGCGCGTCGCCCTTCGGAGTTGTTTCCATGACCGTATCCTTTCTTTTTTATATCAGATTTATTATACAAAATTTTTCTTCATAATCGGTGTACGGATTGTAAATTTTATATTTTTTATGCAAAAATCAAACAGATCGAAAATTGTCTGAAAACTGCAGTTATCGCATACAAAATTGAAAAAAATAAAAAAGTGTATGCGATAACTTGACTTTTAAAACGTTTTATGGTATAATAACGGCAGCTTTGAAGAAGGAGATATTTATGAAGCTGTTTTCAAGAGAAAACTATTTAAAAAAAATACGCGGATTCTATCACGAAGACGATATAATAAAAGTCATAACAGGTGTACGCAGGTGCGGCAAGTCAAGTCTTATGCATACAATTGCGGATGAACTGAAAAACTCCGGTGTGCCTGAGCAGAATATCATATATATAGATCTTGATATGCGCGGAAACAGAAGTATAAAAACTGCAAAGCAGCTTGACACCGTTATATCGGGTAAAGCGGTATCATCGGGGAAAAAATACCTTTTTGTAGATGAGATACAAAATGTATCCGGATTTGAAGAGGTCATAAACGGATATAGAACTGACGGAGGCTGGTCCATATTCATAACGGGCTCAAACTCGTATCTGTTGAGTGGAGAACTTGTCACAAAGCTGACCGGACGCTATATTGAATTTGAAATGTTTCCGCTTTCATTCGAAGAATATGAGGAAATGAAAAAGTTTTATAATAAAGAAATAAACCCGAACCCCATGCTTGAGTTGAACGCGTTTATTGTGGAAGGCGGTTTCCCGCGTGCGGTGTTTTTTGATTCTTTGCCGGATAAACGCAGGTACGTGCAGGGAGTTATAACGGAAATATTTGAAAAAGATATCCGTAAGCGTTTGAAAATAAAAAGCAGAGAAACATTTGAAACGGTCAGGCGGTTTATAATAAATAATTTCGGTGCAACGACAAGTTTGCGTAATATCTGTGACGAGATCAACAGATCCGGGACAGCAATAACGATAAACACTGTAAGCAAGTACATAAACGCGCTTGCAGACGCAAAGATTTTGTATGAATGTCCACGGTTTGATATGAAATCAAAAAAATCACTTAAAGGCGAAAAAAAGTACTATTTATCAGATCTCAGCTTCTTTTTTGCCGAAAATACGGATAACCGTATCAATTACGGACCGGTGCTTGAAAACATTGTTTTTGAATATGCCAAAACTCATGATTATTCAGTAAGCGTCGGCAGGATAGGAAAACTGGAGTGCGACTTTATATTAAGAGGTTTTGATATGTCCTACTCTTACGTACAGGTCGCTTATACTATCGCCGCAAGCAGAGAAACGGAAGACCGTGAATACAAACCCCTTGAATCGATAACCGATAATTATCCTAAATACGTCGTGACGACAGATTATCTGCTTCAGAACAGAAGCGGTATCAAAAACGTGAACATAATTGATTTTATGAAAGAAGGTAAGCTATTTTAATTATTTATAATATATACTTGAAAAATAGAGTATTTTGGGTTAAAATAAAAGCAACAGATTTGTGAGGTGATTTGATATGACGATGTTTGCGGATCCTAAGTACGAGACCGCGAAGCTGTTTTTGAATCAGATTGTTATGTCCGTTTTCGGGCTCGTCACGGTTATGGCTACTTCCGCTTCCGTGCCGCTTACGGTGATCTGCGCCGTGTTAGGCATAGGGCTGTATATTTTTCTTATATACAATATGATGTGGGAGATTGGCGCAAAGGACAGAATAAAGGCGGACGCGGGCAGATACGAATACAAAGCAGCAAAACCGTTAAAAATGGCGGTCATCGCCGGCGCGCTGAATTTCACGGGCGGGCTTTTGTGCCTGTTGGCTCTTATCCCGAACGGCGTCTGCAAGAGCATCGCCGGAGTATCCTCATCCGTATGCAAGCTTCTGTGGGGCCATTTTCTCGGAGCGGTGAAGCTTATGAACATGCTTGAAAACCCGTTCGTCTGGCTTGTCGTGGCGGTATTCGCCGTGCTCGTGACCGTGCTCGGCTACAACGCAGGCTTCCGCGGATTTTCGCTGATACCCGCCCTGCACAGATCAAAGAAAGATAAAGAATAAATAAAAACGCGCCTTCATATATTTAAATGATACGATATACGGAGGCGCGCTTTGAAAAAGATAACACAAACCGGACTTTTTATAGAATTTTGCTCGCAGTTTTTAGCTTTTGCCGCCGTTTTTGCGGCGGTCGCCGTTATTTTTTC